>JBOHTX010000300.1:0-2337 GCA_050733855.1 Vulcanimicrobiaceae bacterium | reverse complement strand
CCGCTGGCGCGCGCGGTCGACGCGCTCGCGGCGCGCTTGCGCGCGGGCGGCGTGCTCCATTACGTTGGAGCGGGCACGAGCGGGCGGCTCGCAGCGCTCGATGCCGCCGAGTGGCCGCCGACCTTCGGGGTCCCGGCCACGCTCGCCCAAGCGCATCTCGCGGGCGGCGAGGCGGCGCTCGCGCGGGCGGTCGAGGGCGCCGAAGACGAAGCCGACGCCGGTACCGCGCTCGGGTCGAGCCTGGCGCGCGGCGATGCGCTGGTCGCCCTCTCGGCAAGCGGTGGCGCCGCCTACGTGGTCGCGGCGGTCGCAGCCGCGCGTGCGCGCGGCCCGCTCACCGTCGCGCTCACGAGTGCGTCGCACTCGGAGCTCGCGCGGGCCGCCGAACTCGTCGTCGTTCTCGAAACCGGCCCCGAACCGCTGACCGGTTCGACGCGCCTGGTCGCCGGGACGGCGCAAAAGATTGCGCTTGGAACGCTCTCGACGGCGCTGATGGTCCGGCTCGGCAAGGTCTACCAAAACCGCATGGTCGGCCTGCGCGCCGGCAACGCCAAACTGCGTGCGCGCGCCGTTCGTCTGGTCATTGAACTCGGTCGCGTCGACGAATCGCGGGCGAGGAGTTTGCTCGCGCTCGCCGAGGGCGAAGTGCCGGTCGCGATCGTGATGGCGCGCAGCGGCGCCGATCCCGCCGCCGCCCGCGCGCGGCTTGCGAGCGCCGGAGGCTTGCGAGACGCGCTTTCGTAGCGCGCGGGACGGAGGCTGCGTCCGCGTTGCGGAACGACGGAGAGATGTCGACCGAACCGCCGGCGAGGGTCCACCGTCTGCTTGTCGCCAATCGCGGCGAGATCGCGATCCGCGTGCTGCGTGCCGCGACCGAACTCGGGCTGGCAACGGTCGCAATCTACTCGCAGGAAGATCGCTTCGCACTGCACCGCTTCAAAGCGGATCAGAGTTTTCTGGTTGGGGCGGGCCGCTCGCCGGTTGCCGCCTACCTCGATATCGAGGGGATCGTCGCGATCGCACGCGATGCCGGCGCCGATGCGATCCATCCGGGCTACGGATTTCTGGCCGAGAACCCGGAGTTCGCCGAAGCGGTCCGCGCCGCCGGGATCGTGTTCGTGGGGCCGCGCGCCCAAACGATGCGGCTCCTCGGCGATAAGGTCGCTGCCCGCGAGCAGGCGCGCGCGGCCGGGGTCCCGATCCTCGCAGCGACCGAACCGCTGCCCTCCGACCCGGCGGCGGCCGCCGCGATCGTGGCCGCGCTCGGTTATCCCGCGATCCTCAAAGCGAGTTGGGGGGGCGGCGGGCGCGGGATGCGGATCGTGCGCGATCCCGATGGGCTGCGTGAAGCGCTGCCGGTCGCGCGCCGCGAAGCGCTGGCCGCCTTCGGGAACGACGCGCTGTTCGCGGAGCGCTACGTGGCGCGCGCGCGGCACGTCGAAGTGCAACTGCTCGGCGATCGCGCGGGGAATGTGGTGCAGCTCGGCGAGCGCGACTGCAGCGTGCAGCGGCGCCACCAGAAAGTCGTCGAGGAATCGCCCGCGCGGGCGCTCGAGCCGGCGCTGCGCGCTGCGCTGCTCGACGCTGCGCTGCGCATCTTCCGCGCGGTCGGCTACGAGAACGCGGGGACCGCCGAGTTTCTGATCGATACGCCGAGCGGCGAGTTCGCGTTCATCGAAGCGAACCCGCGCATCCAGGTCGAGCACACGGTCACCGAACTCGTCACCGGGATCGATATCGTCAAAGCGCAGATTCGGCTCGCCGAAGGCGCGCTGCTCGGCAGCGCAGAGAGCGGCGTTCCGCCGCAAAGCGAGATCGCGCTGCGCGGCAGCGCGCTGCAGTGCCGGATCACGACCGAGAATCCGCAAGCGGACTTCCTGCCGACCTTCGGAGCGATCACGGCCTATCGGCCCGCGACCGGCTTCGGCGTGCGGCTCGACGGTACGGGCTTCGCCGGCGCGACGATCCTGCCGTTTTACGATTCGCTGCTCGAGAAGGTCACGGTCTGGGCTCCGACCTTCGAGGAAGCGCGCCTGCGGATGCTGCGCGCGCTGCGCGAGTTTCGCGTTCGCGGGGTGACGACCAACGTCTCGTTCCTCGACGCGCTGCTCTCGAGCCCCCAGTTCCGCGTCGGACCGCTTCCGACGAGCTACCTCGACGAGTCGCTCGCGCAGCTGGTCTTTCCGCAGCGGCGCGACCGCGCCACGCGTCTCTTGGCGTTCATCGGCGAGACGATCGTCAACGGCAACGCGGAAGTGCGCGGACGTCCGCCGGCCGAGGTCCGCGCGTCCGCGCCGCTTCCGCCGGAGCGCGGCAGGCCGCTCCCCGGCACGCGCG
>JBOHTX010000299.1:0-2337 GCA_050733855.1 Vulcanimicrobiaceae bacterium | reverse complement strand
GGCCGGCCTGTCTCGCGATGCGCGCGAACGGGTCGAAGAACTCGTGCGCGCGATCGTCGGCCTGCACGGACGCGCGCTCGAACGGATCCTCGAGACCGCCGACGACGCACTCGGCGAAGGTTCTCCCGCGTTCTTCGACCGGCTCTGCGCGGACCGTTTCGTCGAGAGCGTCCTGGTGCTGCACGGGCTTCATCCGCTGACGCTCGAGGAGCGGGTCGAGCGGGCGCTCGAAACGGTCCGCCCGTACCTCGGCTCGCACAAGGGCGGCGTCGAGATCGTTTCGATCGAACCGGAACGGGTCGTGGTGCGAATGCAGGGAAGCTGCGACGGCTGCTCGGCCTCGGCCGCGACCGTCAAGATGGCGATCGAACGCGAGATTTTCGAGCGCGTTCCGGAGATTCGCGAGGTGGTCGCGCTCGGCGTGACCGACGCTCCGGAGAACGGCGCCGCTGCGCTTGGGACGCTGCGGATCGCAAGCGATGCGGTTGCGCTCGATGCGCTCCCCGAACTCGACGGGCACGCGGCCCGGCTGCCGATCGGGGAAACGGCGGTGCTGCTCGCGCGCCACGACGGCACGCTCTACGCCTACCGTGACCGTTGCGCCGGCTGCGGCGGCTCGCTCGACGGCGCCGCGTTGCGTGGGGCGCTGGTCGCCTGCCCCGGCTGCGCGCTCGCGTACGATCTGGTCCGCGCCGGACGCTCACCGGGCGATCCGGCCCGTTCGCTCGAACCGTTTCCGATCGTCGTCGAAGACGGGCGGATGCGGGTCGTGATGCCGCTCGAGATCGCGCGGTGAGCGAGGCACCGGCGCCGTCGTTCGGCGAGTTGCAGCGGCTTCTGCGCCGGCGCACGCCGGCCGCGGGCGAGCGCTGCGACTACTGCGCCGAGCCGATCGGCGACGGCCACGCGCACCTGATCGATCTGAAAGCGCGGCGCATCATGTGCGCGTGCCGGCCGTGCGCGATCGTCTTCGAGCCCGAGGGCGCGGCCAAGGGCCGCTACAAGAAGATCCCGACGAGCGTGCGCGCGCTCGCGACCCCGCTCGACGACGGTCGCTGGGATGCGCTGCAGATTCCGATCGGGCTCGCCTTCTTTTTCTGGAACTCCGAAGAGCAGCGGATCGTCGGCTGCTATCCCGGCGCGGGCGGCGCGGTCGAATCCGCCTTGCCGCTCGGCGATTGGGAGTCGCTCGTCGGGACCGATCCGCAGATCGCCCCGGACGTTGAAGCCGTGCTCGTACGCCGCGAACGCGACGGACGGTTTTGCGCCTACGTCGTGCCGATCGACGTCGCCTACGAGTTGGTCGGTATCGTGCGCAGCGGTTGGCGCGGCTTCGACGGCGGGAGCGAGGTCGGCGAGCGGATCGAGGGATACTTCGCGCGGCTCGCGGAGCGGGCCGGTTCGGCGGTCGAACGATGAGCACGCTCGCCTTCGAGGTGCTCGGCGCCTCGGTCGATCCCTACGCGGCGAGCCCCCAGGTCGCGCTGCGGATGCGGGTCACGGCGGAACCCGGGCTTTCGGTCGCTGCGCTCGTGCTGCGCGCGCAGGTGCGCATCGAGCCGCAGAAGCGGCGCTACGACGGCGGCGAATCGGAGCGGCTGCGCGAGCTCTTCGATACGCCCGATCGCTACGCGCAGACGCTTCGGCCGTTGTTGTGGACGCACGTCGCGCAGACGGTCGGAACATTCGAGGGCGCGACCGAGTTCGAGCTTGCGATTCCCTGCAGCTACGATTTCGAAGTCGCCGCCAACAAATATGTAGCGGCGCTCGCCGCGGGCGAGATCCCGCTCGTGCTGCTCTTTTCCGGCACGATCTTTTTGCGCGGCGAGCAGGGCTTTTTCGCGCAGCTCGTCCCGTGGAGCTGCGAGGCCTCCTATCGCCTGCCGGCGCGGCTGTGGCGGGAAGCGGTCGATGCGTTCTTCCCCAACAGCGCCTGGATCCGGGTCTCGCGCGAAACGTTCGACGAATTGGTGCGCTGGAAAGGCGCCGGTGCTTTTCCCAGTTGGGATGCGGCGCTCGGCAAGCTGTGCGACGAGGCGAAACTCGAACGATGAGCGCGTTCGCGCCGGCGCTCGCGGTCGCGGACGCCGTGCTCTACGAGGGGTACATCCTCTATCCGTACACCGCGAGCGCGCGCAAAAACCGCTCGCGCTTTCAGTTCGGCGTCGCGATGCCTCCGAACGCTTGCGGCGCGGGCGACCGCGCGTCGCTCGGTTGCGAGTTCGTCGCCGAAGTTGCCGACGCGACCGCCGAGTTGACGTTGCGCGCGCGCTTTCTGCAGCTCGTGCACCGCACGGTCGAAGCGAACGACGGGAGCGCCGTCGAGCGGCTGGCGGT
>JBOHTX010000298.1:0-2340 GCA_050733855.1 Vulcanimicrobiaceae bacterium | reverse complement strand
CAGCGCCTCGAGGTGCGCCAACGGGTCGCCGAGCGCGACGGGATCGAAGAGCGCGTAGACGCCCGCGAGCGCCGCCCGCTTTACGGCGAGTTCGATACGACGACCGTCGTCGAGCCGAGCGGACCGCTCGGAGAAACGGTGGCGAGGACGGTCAGGCAGTAGCTCGTCGAACCCGCCGCCGGCAACACCACCGCACCCGACGGCGTCTTCGGCGGGAAGACGAAGACTTCGTTTGCCGTTTGCCCCGCCGCCAGCGGCGTATAGACGAGGCTCGGCGCTTGCAGCGCAAGCACGAGCGGCGGCGTCGAGGCCGGCGTCCCACATTTGCCGCTCGCGCTCGCCGAGGCACCCTTGACGTAGCTCGTCCCCGCGGGCGCGTAGGTCGCTGCCCACAGGAAGGTGGCGTCGGGGACGACTTGCGCAAACTGCCCGCTTCCGCGCTCCGCCGTCGCGGCGACGAGCAAGGGCGCATTGCCGCTCGGCGCGAGGAAGAAGTCGTTGACTTGCGCGGAGCCGTTGGTGAACACGACGAAATCGGCGCTGCCGCCGCCCGAACCGAGCCCCGAGCCACCGCACGCGCTGAGCATGGCGAGCCCGCACGACAGCGCGAGCGCATGAACGGAACGCATTCGGGGACTCCTCTCGGGTGCCGACGCTCGGCCGACTTGGCCCCGCGCGCAAGCCCTTCCTCTCGCTGCAATCACGGCGGGACCTCGAACGGGCCGACCGCGACATCGAAGGGTGCATCGCCGCCGTCGAAGAGCAGCGGACCGAAACTGAATGCCAGCGAGCGCGGCGCAAAGCGCGCTGCCGTCGCGAAATCCAGAAACCCCGTGTACTCTTTCTGCGGTGCAAGCCGGACGCCGAGTTTGAGGCGCTGATCGGTCAGCGCGGGCAGCAGGACGTCGATCGGCGCAAAGCTGCGGCCGAGCTGGTCGCGCATCGTGCTGCGGCCGAGCGGCAAGAGCGTGACCGTCGTCGCGGCACGGTTCTCGAAGGTGACGACCGCCTCGACGCGCCCGGTAAAGAACGAGAGCTTGCGAACGACCGCGCGGATCCCGGCGTTCTCTGCGGCCGCAACGGCCGGCGACGGGTCGAACGCCATCCAGGGATGGCCAGGGTCGTGGATGCGCAGCCCCGCTGCGCTCGTCAGCACGCCGTAGACGACTTTGACGGTCGCGCTGCCGCGCGCGCCGTTGGCGTGGTCGAGAAATCCGACCCGTTCGAGCACGATTGCGAGCGTTCCGCGCGGCGGATCGGGGACCGACCCCACGATCCGAGCATGCGAGATCGCCAGCTGGTCGGCGGTGAAGATCGAAGCGAAATGGGCCGGCGTGCCGTAGTAGCGGCGCTCGTCGGCCGAGAGCAGAGCGAAGGCGGCCGCGTAGTCGCGGGCTTCGAGTGCCGCGAGGTAGCGGCCGAGCATCGCTTTGGCGGGCGGCGAAAGCGCCGCGCCCGCGGCGAGCGGGAGCAGCGCGCTTGCGGCCGCCGCCACGGCCGCGAGCAGACGCGAGCGCCTCACCCGCGCTCGAGCAACAACTCGACGAGCCGCACCAGATCGGCTTCGTCGGCGTAACGGATCGCAATCGTGCCGCCGCGCTGCGCCGCTACGATGGCGACCGGTGCGCCGAACCGCTCGCGCAGCCGTGCGCTCGCCGCGTCGCGATCGGGATCGGGTCGGGCCCGCCGTTCCACCCGCGCGGCGACGGGCGTCCGGCGCGCTTCGGCCAGGCGCTCGAGCGCACGCACCGAGAGCCCTTCGCGCGCGATCCGTTCCGCCAGCGCTTCGCGCGCAGCTTCGGGAAACGCCAGCAGCGTGCGCGCGTGCGCGGCGCCGAGCGTACCGTCGCGAACGCGCGCGCGGATCGATTCCGACAGGCCGAGCAGACGCAGCGTATTGGCGACCGCCGGACGGCTCTTGCCGACCCGCTCGGCAAGCGCCTCTTGCGTCAGTTCGTACTGCTCGATCAGGGTGCGATAGCCTTCGGCTTCTTCGATCGGATCGAGGTCGGCGCGCTGCAAATTTTCGACCAGCGCCAATTCGAGGCTGGTGCGGTCGTCGGCGCTGCGTACGAGCGCCGGGATCGTTCGTAAGCCGGCCGCGCCGGCGGCCCGATAGCGCCGCTCGCCCGCGATCAATTCGTAGCGTGCCGAACCATCGCGCTCGCCGAGCGGCCGCACGACGATCGGAACGAGCACGCCCAGGGTGCGGATCGAGCGTTCCAGCTCGGCGAGCGCCGCGGGTTCGAAGCGGGTCCGCGGCTGCTGCGAACTGCGCCGGATCGCTTCGAGCGGGAGGTGCAGCAGGCCGCTATTTTAATTCTCGTCGCTCGCCGGTGG
>JBOHTX010000297.1:0-2353 GCA_050733855.1 Vulcanimicrobiaceae bacterium | reverse complement strand
ACGCCGGCGAAAGCCCTTCGGCGCTCACGACGCCGACGCATCGCTCGCCGAGCACGACCGGCAACGCATCGTGCCCACTCGCGAGGAGCGCGTGACGCGCCTCTTCGACCGTCGAATCGGCGCGAACGATCGGCAGGCGGGCCGCCACGTCGGCCGCCTCGCGTCCCTGCAGCGCAAGCGAGGTCGCGGCTCGCGAGGCGCCCGCCGCTGCTGCCTCGTGCATAAACCAGCCGATCAGGACGAGCCACACTCCGCCCAAGCCCGCGGTGAGCATCGCGAATAAGCCGAAAACGATGATACCTAATCCGAAAACGCGCCCCGCCGTCGCGCTGATCAGCGTCGCCTGCCTCTCGCTCCCGCAAACGGCCCACACGCCCGCCTTGAAGAGGTGACCGCCGTCGAGCGGGTAGGCGGGGATCGCATTGAAGACCGCGATCAGCAGATTCGCCACCGCCAGGTACGCGAAGGCGGCCCCCAGAGGCGGCGAGGGGCCCTGGAGTTGCGCGGCGCTATAAAATAGCCCGCCGAGCACGAGACTGGCGAGTGGTCCAACGGCCGCGATCGACGCGGACGCAAGTGGGGTCTTCGGGTCTCCCTCGAGTCGCGTCGCTCCGCCAAGGATAAAGAGGCTGATTCCTCGGACCGGGATCCCCTGCCGGCGCGCCAGCGCAGCATGCGCGAGTTCGTGCACGAGGACGCTCCCGAACAGCAATGCGCCGCTCAGGATCGCAACGAGCACGCGCTGAGAACCCGACATCGGTAGATCGCCGAGCGGACCGGCGTCACGACTCAGCGCCCATACGATCACGCCGAAGGCAATCAGCCAACTGCTATGGACGGTGATCTCGAATCCAAAGAGCCGCATGTTCCGCGTCAGCTTCGCAGCAAAGGATGAAGACATCGTCAAGGACCGAAGGGCCGTGGCGTAACACCGGATGATCGAGCAGGTGCACCTCGGGGTTGCCGTCGTGGTCGTCGCGCTGGCTGCCGCGCTGATCGTCGGCGTCGTGGCATTGCGCGTGCGGATTCCGTACAGCGTTGCGCTCCTGTTGGTAGCGATTCCCTTGAAGATCGCCGGATCGCCGGAGCGCTTCGGGCCGGTCTTGTTATTCATCTATCTGCCGGCGCTCGTCTTCGAGGCGGCCTGGAACGTTGAGCTCGACGCGCTGCGGCGCCGCTGGCTCTCCGTCGCTGTTCTCGCAGTGCCCGGCGTCGCGATCACCGCCGGGGCGGTCGCCCTGGCGCTCTCCGTCTCCAAGCAGCTCCCACTGCTGCCGGCTCTCCTGTTGGGCACGATCTTGGCGGCGACCGATCCGGTCGCGGTCATCGCCATCTTTCGCCGGATACCGGTACCGAAAGACCTCGCGGCGATCGTCGAAGGCGAATCGCTCTTCAACGATGGGGTAACGATCGTGCTCTACCAACTCGTGCTCGCAGCGCTCGCGACGGCAAGCGCCGTACCTTCCGCGAGCGAGATCGCAGGGCATGCTCTCGCGCTCGCGCTCGGCGGCGCAGCGGTCGGATTCGTCGCCGCGCTGCTGGTCGCGCTGGTCCTACGAGGTATCTCCGACGTGCTCCTGATCTTGGTCGGCACAGTTGTCGCGGCCTACGGCGGGTACCTCGCCGCCGACGCCATCGGGGTCTCGGGAATTTTCGCTGCGGTGATCGCGGGCCTCGCATTGCGAGCCTTCCGGCACTTTCCGCCAATCGAAGGAGCCGATGAGTCGATCGATTTCTTTTGGGCCGCCGTCGCCTTCTTCGCCACGTCGCTCGTGTTTCTCTCGATGGGCTTGACGATCGAGTTCCGCCGGATCGTGGAGGAGCCGGTTCTCGTCGTCAGCACGCTGCTCGCGCTCACGGCGGCCCGCGCGGTCCTCGCGTACGGCGTCCTCCCCTTGACGGGGATTCGCGCCGAACCACCCGGCTGGAAGCACGTCGTCGCGATCTCGGGAATGCGCGGCGCCCTCTCGATCGCACTCGCGCTCGGGCTGCCGGCGAGCCTGGCGTATCGCGAGCAGATCGTCGACGCGGTGTTCGGCGTGGTCTTCGTGACGTTGGTCGCGCAAGGTCTGAGCATTGCGCCCCTGCTCCGGCGCCTGCGCATGTAACGTCGCCGCGCCGTTGACGATTTCTCGACACCATCGCGGTAGCCTCAACGGCAACCGGCGGCCTGCGCCGGTCGCTGCAATCCGAAGGAGAAGCGCCGTGTCACACATCGTCGAGCACTTCAATCCCCGCCAGGCCTACCGTGAAAGCGTGCGAGTTGCCGAGACTCGAACGGCCGAGCGCGCGTTCGGGGGGACCGGCGCCGAAGATGGGAAGGGCATACATGTCATCGTCGTGGCCAGCCGAC
>JBOHTX010000296.1:0-2366 GCA_050733855.1 Vulcanimicrobiaceae bacterium | reverse complement strand
TCCCATCGGCGGTCAACCCGCTCGAACGCAATATTCTCCTCAACCCTGCGCATCACGATATCCGCTGCTGCAAGGTCGCAGCCCCTGCCGTTATCCGCTACGACCCACGGCTCGTTCAGCTATTCTATCCAGCTGAATAGCGCGCCCCGCTTGCCCGGGGGGCGTGCGCGCCGCGCACCGTTCCGTCCGACTCGTCGCGACCGGGCGACCCGAGCCGGCTATCCATTGTGCCGGTAGAACGTGCGCCAGAACCAGACGCCCCAGACTCCGACGAGGGCGGACCACGCGATCAGGACGGCGCCGAATGCCGCGACGATGCGCTTGCGTTCGCGCGCGACCAGCACCAAGAGAACGAACAGATACGGTTCGAAATCGAGCGCGTGGCGCATGCCAAACTGCGCGAAGCCGTTGACGTAGTAGAGCACGTTCGGGGCGGCGCAGAGCAGCGTCGCGCCCCACATCGCCAGGACCAGGCGCGGCGGTCGCCGTGCGAGGAACGCCAAGACGAGCGCCGGCGAGGTCAGCCACAGCGCGACGCCGGAGAGCGTCGGCACCAGATACGGATAGACCGGGATACGCGCCGGAAGCTGCGCGAAAAACGACCACAGTTCGTACGGAACGTAGACGAGCCGGAACGGCGAACCGCTTGGGAAACCGACCGGATCTCGGTGGTACCAGGTCGTGTAGCCGATGTCGGCCGGCACCCCCCAGCGCGCGACGTTGTAGGCGATCCACAGGGCGGCGGTCACCGCCAGCACGACGCCGAGTTGCGCGCCGTCCCGCACCCGCCGGGCCCCCGTGGGTTCCGCTTCGCCTGCGAGGCCCGTTCCGAAGGCGAGCATCAGGGCGTAGATCGGAATCGCAAGGATCATCGAGAAGCGCGAGCCCGCGGCGAGAACGGCGAACAGGCCGACGAGCCAGGCGCGCCGTGCAGCGAGCAGTTCGCGTAGCGCGAGCAGGGTGAACGCAACCGCACTGACGTGCGCGAGAAACCACACGTCGCCGAGATCCGCGCACCAAAAGAGATCGGTCCCGATCAACAGGAACAAGGCCAGCACACCGTTCTCGAGCGGCCGCAACCCCAGTCGCCGGCCGATCTCCCAGGCCGCGCCGACCGCGACCCCCGCCAAGAGCGCCGCGAGCCGCTGTTGATCGACGTCCATTCCGAAAAGCGCAACGCCGGGCAAGAGCAAGAGCGCCGGAACCGGGCCTTCGATGATGTAGGGGCGGCCGTGGAAGATAAGCGCGTCGATGCGCGGCCCGGGCCAGTTCGAGATCCAAACGTGGCCGTGGAGAAAAGCACTTGCGAGATAGACGTAATTGTTGTACTGAGTTGGACGTGCGGGGCTCGCGAGCACGAGCGTGAGGAACACCAGGAACCCCGCCAGAAAGGCTTCCAGCTCCGCCGGAACGCTTACGCTCTCCGCGGGGTTCCGAGCCTTATCTGAAGGCCGCACGAGAGCGTGCGGTTCCTCCGATGCGTCTCACTCGCCTTCGCCCGATGGGAGCCCATGACGAACAGTCGTCCGTCCGCCCGCGTCGTCGTCGCCGAACCGTTTTCGCAGACCGGGATTGCCGTACTCGAAGAAGCCGGAATCGAGGTCGTCTCGTTGGTCGGCCGGCCGGCCGGCGCGCTGCAGGCGGCGCTCGCCGAAGCCGACGGATTGATCGTCCGCTCGGAAACCCGCGTCGACCGAGCGCTGCTCGCGTTTGGCCCGCGCCTCGCGGTCGTCGGGCGAGCCGGAGTCGGCGTCGATGCGATCGATATCGCAGCGGCGACCGAAGCCGGGATCGTCGTGCTCAACGTTCCCGGAGCGAACACGCTGGCGGCAACCGAGCAGACCTTCGCGCTGATGCTCGCGCTCGTGCGCCACACGGTCGATGCGGTCAGCGCGGTCCGCGCCGGCCGCTGGGAACGCAAGCCGTTCATCGGAACCGAACTCGCCTACAAAACGCTCGGGATCGTCGGGCTTGGGCGGATCGGCGGGGCGGTGGCGCAGCGCGCTGCGGCCTTCGGCATGAAATTGCTCACGAGCGACCCGTACATTTCGCGCGCGCGCGCGGAAGCGCTCGGCACCGAGCTCGTTCCGCTCGAAGAGTTGCTGGCGCGCGCCGATCTGGTGACGCTGCACGTTCCGCTGACCGCGCAAACGCGCGGCCTGATCGGCGCGCCCGAACTCGCGCGCATGCAGCCGCATGCGCGGATCGTGAACTGCGCGCGCGGCGGCGTGATCGACGAGGCCGCCCTGCTTGCGGCACTCGAGGCAAACGCGCTCGCGGGGGCAGCGATCGATGTCGTCGCCGAGGAGCCGCCGCCGCCCGACGGCGCCGGGGCGCGCTTGCAGCGCCATCCCAAGGTCGTCGCC
>JBOHTX010000295.1:0-2387 GCA_050733855.1 Vulcanimicrobiaceae bacterium | reverse complement strand
CGCGAACGATACAAGGACGCGGCCAAGGCTCCGGCAGCGGACGCAGCGCCGCTTGCTCGCGGGCGAAGCGTGCGGCAATGACTTCGTGATGCCCGCTATGCTCGCGGTGCTGATCGTTCTCGCCGAATGCGCCGAGCGCGGCGTTGAGTTCGGGCAGCGAGGCATACTCGGGAACCGGCGTGAAGAAGTTGTCTTGGACGTAGTGATTGGCGCCCTCAACGCCGCCTTTCTCGTTGCCCTTTGCCGGGGCGGCGAATTGAATCGGAAAGGCCAACGCGCCGCAGAAGGCGCGAAAGGTCGCATTCTCTTCACGGGAGCGGCCGCGTAGCACGCGGATGACTGCCGTCGTGGCGTTGTCGAAAACGCCTTCTCCGGGCACGCCGCCAAAGGTCGCCAGCGCTTCGAGGATCCGCCTGCATAGGAGCCGGACAACGGCGCTCCAAAGGTGGCAGCGCCGCTGGAGGCGATGAGGACGCGGCTGCCGGGGGAGAGCGGACTTTTCAGCGCGGCTTGGATGCCTATGAAGCCCCCTTTGACGTCGTTGTCCCACACGACACTGAACGATTCCCACGTTTGGTCGTCGAGCGCTGCCATCACCGGTATTGTCCCCGCATTGAGCACCAATATCGAGGGCGTACGTCGGCGATCATCCGACTGATGAAGGCCCGATCGCCGGCATCACCGACTCGAACGGCTGCGCCGGCATTGCGGGCAGCTTCGGCTCGTGCCGCATCGCGGCCGATCGCGATCACGTCGGCGCCGCGTGCCGTCAGGGCATCGACAATCCCGAGCCCCAGTTCTCTTGTCCCGCCCGTGACGATAGCCCGCGTTCCACCTAAAACTTGCATCGTAGAGCCTCCTCGTGTGTGAGCTACGAAGAAGTGACGTCAGGGACGCTCCGAACGAATCGGTCTCCTGGTCAAATTTCGTGACCCGTGGTCTACTGATCCCGAAAACGACCGTTTTCGGGATGTTCCGACCACCGGGCGCGGAGCGGTCTCCGTGTCCCGAAAAGCCATCCCGAACGCAAGGGCGGGATTCCGTTCGATGAGCTGTTCGCGGGGCACGCCCGCCGGCGACGATCGGCTCGCGGGTTCGAGCGACGGCTACGGCCGTTCCGCTGCAGAAGGGGCGAAACGTTCTAGCGCGGAGGTTTACAGGTGAGGTGGACCCAGGCGATCAGGATCGCTTGCAGCGGGAGCCGCGCGTAGAGTGCGAGGGGCGGCGCGACCCGCGCGAAGCGCTCCGCTTCGGCAGCCATATAGACGTTCGCGGGAAAGACCGCGATCATTAGCGCGACCAGCCCCCAGCCGGCGGCCGTGCGCGTCGCCGGTACCAGGACCCCGATCCCGCCTGCGATCTCGGCGGCGCCGCTGAGGTAGACGAGCGCGCGCGGCGCCGGCAGATACGGCGGCACGATCTTCTCGTACGTGCGGGGCCGTGCGAAGTGCAGGGCGCCCGCCGCGATGAAACCGATGCTCATCAGGGCGAGCGAAAGCGTGCGCCTCACCCGATCGGTTCGCAGGCGACGATCCGCGCCGTGAGCCAGGCGCTCGCGCGCACGTACGTCCCCGCCGCAAGATCGTCCGGCAAGAGTTCGGGCGGCGCGACGATCTCGATCTCGCCGCCGTACGTTGCGATCCGCACGACGCGAAAGAGCCGCTCGGTCGCCGGGTTGGCGCGCAGGTTGCAGCACTCGACGGCGCCGCTGACGAGACTGCGCGAGCGCGCGCGCCCCCGTGCCTCGCCGAAGAGTCCGATCGGCACGAGCGGCGCATCTTCGAAAGCCGCGGTCTCGCTATCGCGCGCAGCCCGGTAGGCAGCTTCCGTGCGCCACACCTCGAGGTCGGCCGCAAAGGCCGCGAGTGCGAGCGTCGCGCGCAACGGCATCGGGCGCGCCGCGAGGCTGGCGTCGAAATCCGGCACGCTCGCGGAGAAGGGATACCGTCCATGTTCGCGGCCGTCGCACGAGGCCCAAGCGTAGAGTTCGCCTTCGAGCGGGAACTCCGCGTGCGGTTCGAGCGCCTCGACGACCGCCTCGAGGCGCGTGGTCGCGGCGAAGTGCGGCGCCAGACCGGCGAGCCGTGCACCGGCGCCGTCGCGGATCACGTTGACCCAGAGTTCGGCACCGCCGCCCGGCGCGAAGACGTGGTAATCGCCGTGCGGCGCCGAGATCGTGCGGCCGCCGCCGAGCGCCCGCCGCAAGAGCGCATCCAACTCGGGTCGTTCGAGCGCAAAGCCGATCGTCCGGAAGTGATCGCTCATTCGGAGCGTTTCGGCGGCAGGTCGGCTGCGGCCCGCGGCCGGCAGGTCGGGGGCGTCGCGTGGCGGCCGGCGGCGAGTGCGCTACACCCGTTCGAGCAGGAGGGCGATCCCCTGGCCCACGC
>JBOHTX010000294.1:0-2408 GCA_050733855.1 Vulcanimicrobiaceae bacterium | reverse complement strand
GAACGACCCAAGCCAACGTCACCGGCTTGATCGCCGGGCTCGAGCGAGCGGGAATGATCTCGCGCCGCGGCGGAACCGACGATCGCCGGGTCAGCTTCGTGCGGCTCTCGGGCGCCGGGCGGAAGCTCGTGCGAGGGCTGCTGCCGGAGTACTTTGCGCTGCAGCGAAGCGCGCTGCGCACCCTCTCCGCAAGCGAGAAGAAGACCCTTGTGGCCTTGCTCGCGAAGGTCGCGCACGGGTTCCAGGGCGCCGTCGAAGCGTAAGCCCCGAAGCGCCGCCCCGAGGGTTGTGCGCGCGTGCAGCCGAAGCGCCGCCCGGCGAGCGAGCGCGGGTGTGATGTAATGGTAGCTTGCGACCTTCCCAAGGTTGACGCGCGGGTTCGATTCCCGCCACCCGCTCGCCCGCGATCCCAAGCGGCGCGCGCGTTCTCCTCGATTTCGGGGAGAGGGGGAAGGCGGGCTGCGGGCCAGGAAGCCGCCCAGACGCGGCGACGTAGCCAAGTGGTAAGGCAGAGCTCTGCAAAAGCTCCACTCCCCAGTTCGACTCTGGGCGTCGCCTCGGACTCCGATCATCCATGCTCGATCCGACTCGCGCCGAAATTCGTAACGTCAACGTGCGGCGAGCATTATTGCTCGGCGCGCTGCTGGCTGCCATCTTGGTCATTGCCGTTCTGATCTCGTTTCGCATCTATCGTCAGCTCGACGAAGCCGCCGAAGTCGAACGGACCCTGGTCGCCGCGCAACAGCAACTCGACCAAGTCGTGGCCAGCCAGCTCAATTCGGAGACCGAACTGCGCGGCTTCGTGGCGACCGGCCGCACCACGTTCCTCGGCAACCAATTCGGGTTCGATCCCTACGATTCCAAGCTCGACCGGTTCGCCCACACCGCGGCGCCGCTTGCGATTCCGGAGTTGCCCGCGATCGTGGCGCGGATGCGGGCGCTGCATCGCACCTGGGAGCGCGAGGTCGAACGGCCGCTCCTGACGCGTCCCTACGCGCCGGATGCACTGGGGCGTCAGACCATGGGGAAATATCTGGCCGATAAACTGAGCGACGATACGAATCTCCTCAACCAATTGTTGGCCGACCGGCTGGCGCGCGCCCAGGGGCAACTGCGCGACCGCATCAACGAGGCGCTGGTCGGCGGGGTCACCGCGATTACGATCTTCGGCTTGATCGGGGTCGTCTTCTTGGCGTCGCGGGCGCAGATGCTGGCCGTCATCGATCGCGAACGCGAGATCGTCGAAACCTTGCAGGGCGCCTTCCGCACGGATCTCGATCGGCTGCCGGGCTCGCGGATCGGCACCGCGTATCTCTCGGCCGATAAGGACGCCGCGGTCGGCGGCGATCTCTACGACGTGCGCCGGCTCGACGAAGGGCGCGGGCTCATCATCGTCGCCGATATCAGCGGCAAAGGGATCCAAGCCGCCGTGAATACCGCCTTCGTGAAGTACTCGATGCGGACGCTCGCCTTCGCGAACCCGGATCCGGCTGCGATCCTGCAAGAGTTCAACCGCATCTTTCTGGCGACGATCGCCGACCCCACGATCTTCGTGGTCGCCTTCGTCGCGATTCTGGACGGGCGCGCCAAGACGCTCTGCTATGCGAGTGCCGGACACAGCGGCGCCTACGTGCGCCGGGACGATTCCGTGCGCCAGCTCGACGTCACCGGGCCGATCGTCGGGCTTTCGGAAGCGGTCGCCTACGAAAACCGCACGCTCGGGTTGCGCGTCGGTGACTTGGTGGTGCTCGCGACCGACGGCTTGACCGAATCGCGCGACCTCGACGGCAACCAACTCGACGACGCGGGCGCCATGGCGCTCCTGCAGCGGACGCCGCTCGATCCCCAGGAGTGCGCCAACGAGCTGGTCGGCGCGGTCCGGCGGATGAGCGGTGGCGCGCCCAAAGACGATCTCGCGCTGCTCGTGATCGCGATCGAAGAAGAGCGCTCGGCCAAACCCGGAAAATCTGCGGCCTAAGCGTACTGCGCAAGATGCTCGCCAAGCGGATCGTGCCGTGTCTCGACGTGCGCAGCGGGCGGGTCGTCAAAGGCGTGCGCTTCGTCGAGCTGGCCGACGCCGGCGATCCGGTCGCGCTCGCGCGGACCTACGAACGGCGCGGTGCCGACGAGCTGGTCTTCCTCGACATCACCGCCACGGTCGAGGGACGGCGCGCGATGCTCGACGTGGTGCGCGCGGTCGCGGCCGAACTGACGATCCCATTCGCCGTCGGCGGCGGTCTGTCGGGCGCCGAGGAGGTGGCGGCCTTTTTGCGGGCGGGCTGCGATAAGGTCTCGCTCAATAGCGCGGCGGTGCGCGAGCCGCGCATCCTGCAAGCGGCCGCCGACCGCGTCGGCGCACAGGCCCTCGTGCTCGCCATCGACGCGCGCCGCACGGCGCGAGGCTGGGA
>JBOHTX010000293.1:0-2426 GCA_050733855.1 Vulcanimicrobiaceae bacterium | reverse complement strand
CGCACCACCACAGGTCGGTCCCCGCGAACAGGAAGAGCAGCAGCAGCAAGCGCGGCGTCCTGGCGACGCCGAGCTTACACAGGATCGCGTGCGCAAGCCACATGCAGAGCGCGGCGACGAGCAGCGCGACCGTGGTCTGATTGGCGGCGGTTCCGAACAGCGCGACCAGCGGCAGCATCAGGAGCGCCGGGAAGGGCGCATCGACGATGTAGTGCTTGCCGCCGTAGGCGACCGCGTCGAGCCACGAACCGGGGTAGTCGATCCAGAGGTGTCGGTGCAAAACGGCGTCCGCCAGGCGCACGTAGCTGTTGTACGGCGTCGAGCGGAAGTGCGAGGAGAAAAGCGCGACCGCGAAGGCGAGCACGGCGACCGCGAGCCCTTCGCCGTAGCGGGCCAAGAAGGCGCCGGCGCGCGCGGGGAGCGCGACGACGAACTGATGCTCGCCGTCGACCGTCACGACCCGGATCACGGAGCCGCCCGCGGCGCCCCGCTGCCGACCTTCACCAACAGCCCTCCCCTCTTACGATGTTCGTCGGCGCCTTCCGGCGGATTTAGCTGCGCCGCGAGGCCGCCGCCCTGCGCCCGGGCCGCGCTGCGCTACGCCGGTTGCAGGGGGGGTGGGGAGCCGCTGCGATTCTTCGGATCGAGGATCCCGTCGATCAGACCGTAGGCCTTCGCCTCGTCGGCGGTCATGTGGTAGTCGCGTTCGATATCGGCGAGGATTCTCTCGAGCGGCTGGCCGGTGGTGCGCGCGTAAATTTCCGCGACCAGGCGGCGCGTCGCGATCAGTTCGCGCGCGGTGATTTCGAGATCGCTCGCTTGCCCGGACGCTTGGCCGATCGATGGCTGGTGGATGAGAATCTTGCTGTAGGGGAGCGCCATCCGTTTGCCCGGCGCGCCGCCGGTGAGCAGCAGCGAGGCGGCGCTGGCGGCGAAGCCGGCGCAGATGGTGGCAACCGGCGGCCGGACGAGTTGCATGGTGTCGTAGATCGCAAGCCCGGCCGTGAGGCTGCCGCCCGGGCTGTTGATGTACAGATCGACGTCTCGGTCGGCGTCCTCTTTTTCGAGGAAGAGCAGTTGCGCGATCACCAGGTTCGCGAGTTCATCGTCGATCGGCCCCGTGATGAAGATGATCCGCTCTTTGAGCAGCCGTGAATAGATATCGAACGAGCGCTCGCCGCGCGCGCTGGTTTCGATGACGATCGGAACGAGGTGGCTCATGCGCGGCCGTATACCACGCGCAGCCACCGCGGACCCGCGCAGTCGAACGGCTCGCCCTCGAACTCGGCTCACGGGGGTTGACAGGTCCCACATATAACAGTATAGTTATATCACGACATGGTTAACAGTACGACCAAGCTCGACGCGGTCTTTTCGGCCCTGGCCGATCCCACGCGGCGGCGCATCCTCGAACGCTTGGCGCGCCGTTCGCTGACGGTCGGCGAGATTGCGGCCGGCTTTTCGGTCTCTCAACCGGCGATTTCGCGGCACGTCCGGGTGCTCGAAGAGTCCGGGCTGCTCAACCGCCGCGTGGTCGGCCGCGTGCACCACTGCTCGCTCTCGCCCGACGCGATGGGGAGCGCCTCGCAGTGGATCGAAAAGCAGCGCCGCTTCTGGAACGCCGTGCTCGATCGCC
The DNA here is from genome assembly GCA_050733855.1 of Vulcanimicrobiaceae bacterium. GTDB lineage: Bacteria > Vulcanimicrobiota > Vulcanimicrobiia > Vulcanimicrobiales > Vulcanimicrobiaceae > JBOHTX01. The sequence continues at coordinate 790 of JBOHTX010000293.1, read as the reverse complement.
TCGAAACCGTCCTCGACGACCTTCCCAAAGAAAGAAGGAAACCGTATGACTCAGACTAACGCGCCGGCCGTTCCGGCAATCGTCCTGCGCCGCCGCTACCAAGCTTCGCGCGAGCGCGTCTTCGCCGCCTGGACCACGCCGGAAATCGCCTCGCGCTTCCTTGGGCCGGGCGAACACCGAACCGTGGACATCGAGATGGATGTGCGGCCCGGCGGCTCGTACCGCTTGACGATGGTGAAGGCCGACGGCGAACGCCTGCCCGTCGGAGGCACGTATCTCGAGGTCCGTCCCCCCGAGCACCTCGCGATGACGTGGCGCTGGCAAGAAGACGATCCGGCGGACGAGTACGACTCGCTGCTGACGCTCGATTTCAACGAGCTGCAGGGCGAAACCGAACTCGTGCTCACCCACGAGCGCCTCGCAACGGTCGTATCGCGCGACAATCACGAGGGCGGCTGGACCCAGATCCTCGAGCAGCTCGGCGAGGTGGTGTGAGCCATGCATGAGCCGGCCATTCGGATAACCGGGATGGACCTCAGCGGCTACATGGTCAAGGACGCGCAGCGTGCGATCGCCTTCTATCGCGACGTGCTCGGACTCGAGCCGAAGATGGTGTATCCCGGCAATCGTGGAGCGGAATACGAGCTACCCGACGGTACGACGTTCGGCCTGTGGGGCGGCGGCGGCAACGTGATGCCGTTCCAACCGAGCAACGGCATCCTCTTTGCCGTCGACGATCTCCCGGGCGCGGTCGCCGCGCTCAAGGTCCGCGGCATTACGGTCCAAATGG
>JBOHTX010000292.1:0-2462 GCA_050733855.1 Vulcanimicrobiaceae bacterium | reverse complement strand
CACGGGCACTTGGGCCGGCGAGTGCGCTCGTCCTTCGGACCCTGGACGAGTCGCGCTCCGATGGCAGCGGCGCGCGCACGTGCGGCAACGTTTTGCCGCCGCGGGCAGGCGCGCGCGAAGGGTCGGGCGCAGACCCTCGCGATGCAGCCGACGGAGCGCTTCACCGGTCGCGCACAGGCGTACGCGCTCGGACGCCCGTCGTACCCGGCCGCGGCGCTCGATGCGCTGTTTGCGGGGCTCGGGCCGCCCGCGACGCTGACGGTCGTCGATCTGGGCGCCGGGACCGGCATCTCGTCGGGTCTGCTCGCGCAGCGCGGTGCGCGGGTGATCGCGGTCGAGCCGAATGCGGCGATGCGCTCGCAGGCCGAGGCGTGCGAGCACGTCAGCTGGCTCGACGCACGCGCCGAAGAGACCGGACTCGCCCCCGCAAGCGCCGATCTGGTGACGGCCTTTCAATCATTTCACTGGTTTACTATCTGGCCGGCGCTGCGCGAGATCGAACGGATCTTGCGACCGAACGGTCGCGCCGCGCTGGTGTACAACGAGCGCGACGAAACGGATCCGTTGACGGCGGCCTACGGCGCGCTCGTGCGTCGCTATGCGACCGACCGGAGCGAAGCGCGCCGCCGCGACGGACGCGCGGAGTTTGCGGCGCACGGGGGATGGTGCACGACCGAACGCTCGCAGATCTCGCATGCGCAGACGCTCGACCAAGCCGGCCTGCACGCGCGGGCGCGCAGCACGTCGTATCTGCCGGCCGAGGGCGGGGCCGCCGAGGCCCTGCGCACGGAACTCGACGATCTCTTCGCCCGCTTTGCGGACGGCGACTCGGTCTCGCTGCAACTGCAAACGACCGTGCTCGTCGCCGGACGGAGCGTAGCCCGACAGACTCCTAGCCGCCGAACAGGTAGCTCACCGGGGTCACGCGGCCGCCGAAAAAGCTCGTGACTGCGACGCCGTAGCGCTCGGCGAGCCGTTCGAGTTCGGCGTCCGAAAGTGCGAGGGTTGCGGCTTCGGCGCCGGCCAGACGCTCGAGGGCGATCGCGCTCTCGGCGGCAACGGCTTCCAGCGAGAGCCCGGCTGCAACGCGATGGGTCACCAGCGACTCCGCGATGGCGACCAGGTCCGGATCGGCCGGCTCGGGAGCGACCGTGCCAGCGGGAGCGGCTGCCGGCCGCGCATCGCCTTCGTTCATCGTGAAACACCTGCGGCAGCGGCCTTCGAATCCCCTGGGGCTCGCGGCGCCGCTCGGCGGCGACGGAACCGGACGTGTGTTTCCCGTGGAACAATGCCGAGGTTGAGGGCTCGTGGCTTCGATGCCGAATCACGGGCGCTCGTGGGGGCGCCCGATTCGCTCGACGTGCGGCTGGCCGAGGTGCTCCCGGCGGGGGCGCTCTACGCCGTCGGCGGACGCGTTCGCGACGAGGTTCGGGCCGAGCTGGCGGGGAGCCCCGTCCCGCTTGTCGACCGCGACTACCTCGTGGTCGGCCTCGGGCTCGACGAGCTGCTCGAGCGCCTGCAACCGCTCGGCCGGGTCGACGTGGTCGGCGCCTCCTTCGCGGTCGTCAAGCTGACGCACGACGGCGTGACCGTGGATGTCGCGCTAGCGCGGCGCGAACGCTCGACCGGCCCCGGCCACCGGGATTTTGCAGTCGAGGGCGGCCCACAGGTCCCGCTCGAGGAAGACCTCGCGCGGCGTGACTTCCGCATGAACATGTTGGCGCGCCGGCTCCCCGGCGGCGAGTTGGTCGATCCCTACGGTGGCCTGGCCGACATCCGCGCCGGCCGGATCGAGATTCTCCGCCGCGAGGCCTTCGCGGAAGACCCGCTGCGAATGCTCCGGGCCTGCCAGTTCGCGGCTCGCCTCGGATTCGCGGTCGGAGAGGCGGCGCTCGCGGCCATGCGCGAGGCGGCGCCGCGCGTCGCCAGCGTCTCGCCCGAGCGCGTTCGCGACGAGCTGGTCAAGCTTCTCGGCGCAGCGCGGCCCTCGCTCGGGCTGGAAGCGATGCGCGCGGGCGGCCTCGTGGGCTACGTCCTGCCCGAACTCGCCGAGGGGATCGGCGTCGAGCAGAACCGCTACCACGCCTTCGATGTGTGGGCCCACGCGCTGGCGACCGCCGACGCGGCGCCGCCCGAAGACCTCGCGCTGCGGCTGGCGGCCCTCTTCCACGACGTCGGCAAGCCGCGAACCAAGGACGGCGAGCACTTCTACCGCCACGAGATCGTCGGCGCGGAGATGACGCAGTCGCGCCTTGGGTCGCTGCGCTTCCCCAACGAGACGGTCGCCGAGGCGAGCGCGCTCGTGCGGCAGCACATGTACGCCGCCGACCCGGAACACAGCGACGCCGCGCTCAGGCGCTTCATTCGGCGCGTCGGCCGCGAGCGGTTGGGGCGGCAGTTCGCGTTGCGCGCGGCCGATGTCGTCGGTAGCGGGCTCCCCAAACGCGACGACCGCAACGAGC
>JBOHTX010000291.1:0-2469 GCA_050733855.1 Vulcanimicrobiaceae bacterium | reverse complement strand
ACCTTCGGACGTCCGCTGCGCATGCGCGTTCCCTTTCCGGCGGCCAGCACGATCGCGCGCAAGCTCACGCGGCGCTCCCGTTCGCAGCGAGAGCCTCAAGCTCGCGCAACCACGACTCGCGTTCGGCGTTGGTCGCGCCGCCGAGCCGCGCGAGCGCAACCCGCAGGCGCTCGCGCACCAGGTCGCGCCCGAGCAGCGCGATCGCGTCGAAGAGCGGAACCGATTGCGCGCTCCCGGTGATCGCGACGTAGAAGGGCCGGGTCGCGTCGCGCAGCTTGGCGCCGACGGCAGCGGCAACGCGCCGCATCGCGCCGTCGATTGCGTCGACCTCCCAGCGCCCGAGCCCCTCGAAGAGCGCGAGCGCCAGCACGAACGCTTTGCGGATCGCGGCTTCGCCGAGCTTCCCGGCGCGCAGTTCCTCGAGCGGCGGTTCGAGTCGCCCCGCGAAGAAGAAGCCGCACAGCGGCGCGAGGTCAGAGAGCCGCGCGATCCGCGATTGCGCGAGCGCCGCGACCGCGCGCACGTAGCCCGGATCGAACGCCCACGCGCGAATGCGGCCGACCAGTTCCTCGGCGTCGAGCCGCTCGCGCAGATAGCGGCCGTTGAGCCAATCGAGCTTGGCGAGGTCGAAGACCGGCCCTTGGGTTGCGATCCGCTGGAGTTCGAAGCGCGCGACAAACTCGGCGAGCGACTCGAGTTCGCGTCCTTCTTCCGGCGCGTTCGCGAGGTTGCCGAGGAAGTTGAGCAACGCCTCCGGCAGATAGCCCATCCGCTCGAAGAACAGGATCCCGGTCGGATTCTTGCGCTTGCTGAGCTTGCTGCGGTCGAGGTTGCGCAAGAGCGGCGTGTGGCCGAGGACCGGCATCTCCCAGCCGAAGTAGCGGTACAGGAGCTGGTGCTTGGGGGCGCTCGAAATCCACTCCTCGCCGCGAAACACGTGGCTGATCGCCATCTCGTGATCGTCGACGACGTTGGCGAGATGGTAGGTCGGCAGGCCGTCGCTCTTGAGCAGCACCTGCATGTCGACGTCGCGCCACTCGAAGTGGATCGGGCCGTGCAAGACGTCGTCGACGATCGTTCCACCGCTTTCGGGAACGACCAGCCGCACGACCGAAGGCGCGCCCGCGGCCTGCAAGCCGGCCCGTTCGGCGGGAGCGAGTTGCAGACAGTGCCCGTCGTAGCGCGTCGGCGCGCCGCTCTTGCGCTGCTCGGCGCGCATCGCCTCGAGCCGCTGCGGCGTGCACCAGCAACGAAACGCATGGCCCCGCGCGAGCAACTCTTCCGCCGCGCGCGCATAGCGTTCGCTCCGTTCGCTCTGACGGTACGGCCCGTAGGCGCCGCCGATATCGGGGCCTTCGTCCCACGACAGCCCAAGCCAGCGCAGCGCGGCCAGAATCGCGCGTTCGGAAGCGGCGGTGCTGCGCGCCAGGTCGGTATCTTCGATGCGCAGCACGAACGCGCCGCCCGCCTTGCGCGCAAACGCGTAGTTGATCAGCGCCACGAAAGCGGTCCCCACGTGGGGATCGCCCGTCGGCGACGGGGCGATCCGGGTGCGAACGCTCACGCGCGTTATCCGACCGGTTGGCGGCGCTTGCCGCACTCCCGCTGCACGAACGCGACGATCTCGGCGAGCGGCGCGCCGGGCGTGAAGATCTCGCGGACGCCCAGTTCCCGCAGCGCGCGCGCATCGTCGGCCGGAATCGTTCCGCCGCCGAAAAAGACGATGTCGCCGGCATCCTGCGCGCGCAGCGCGGTCACGACGTCGGGAAAGAGCGTCATGTGAGCGCCGGAGAGGATCGAGAGCCCGATCCCGTCGGCATCCTCTTGGATCGCGGTCTGCACGATCTGCTCGGGGGTCTGGAAGAGCCCGGTGTAGATGACCTCCATCCCCGCATCGCGCAGCGCGCGCGCGATCACTTTGGCGCCGCGGTCGTGCCCATCGAGGCCGGCCTTCGCGATCACGATCCGGAGGGGGCGTTCAAGAGCCATTGCGCTCCGATCTTCGCGCGTCCGGCGGGCTCTCCCCGGAGCCGCCGACCACGAGCGCAAAGGCGGTCCCACGCTCGTAGACGACGTTGGTATCGTGGAGGTGCGCTCCGAAGACGAGCGCCGGCCCTTGCTCGGGCGGGGCGAGCGCGGGCGGATTCGGGTTCAACCGAACGCTCAAGGAGCCGGGCGCGAGCCGGCAGCGCAGCGACTTCCCATCGGAAAGCGTGAGCGCGACGGCGCGCAGCGCGAGCGAACCGGGCGCCGCGCCCCGTGCCGACTGCGCCGCCACGACCAGGCCGTAGCCCGCGGTGCCGCTCGGGATCGCGAGCCCGCCGAGCGTGCGCGCGGCGGTCGTGTGAAAGAAAAAGCGCTCGCCCGCGTGCGCCTCCTGCGAGCTCAAGCGCGCGTCGAGTGTGGCGGGAACGAGCTGCGCACCCGCCGGCAAGATCACTTGCGCGCCGAGGCTCATGCTCCACGCAA
>JBOHTX010000290.1:0-2472 GCA_050733855.1 Vulcanimicrobiaceae bacterium | reverse complement strand
GCGCCGGGGCGCGCTTGCAGTGCCATCCCAAGGTCGTCGCCTCGCCGCATCTGGGCGGTTCGACCGTCGAAGCGCTCGAACGGATCGCGGTCGAACTGGCGCACGACGTCGCAAGCGTGCTCGCGGGTCGCCCGGCCGCGGCCGCCGTCAACGCGCCGGTCGCCGACGGCCCCGATGCCGAACTCGTGCGGCCGTTCGTCGAGCTTGCCTACCGGCTCGGACGGCTGCATCCGCAGCTCTCGCACGAGCGTGCCTTACCTGCTTTCGCGCTCGTGCTCGAAGGCCGGATCGCGCAACACGATCCGGAACCGCTCGTCACGGCCTTCCTCGCCGGGCTCTTGCAAGCGACGACCGAGCGGCGCGTCTCGGTCGTCAACGCGCGCGCGCTCGCGCACGAACTCGGCGTGGCCCTCGAGGTGCGCGCCGACCCGCAGGCCGGTTCCTACGCGGCCGCGCTGCGCGTGCTGGGCGGCGAGACCTCGCTTGCCGGGACCTGCGTGGCGGGCGCACCGCGCATCGTTGCGATCGACGGCTTCGAAGTCGATATGGTCCCGAGCGGAGCGATGCTGCTCACCCAACACCGCGACGTGCCCGGCATGATCGGACGGGTCGGAACGATTCTCGGGGAAGCGCACGTCAACATCTCGACGATGCAGGTTTCGCGGACCGGTCCGGGCGGCGATGCGATCATGGTGCTCGCGACCGACCGCCGCACCGACGAGGCCGCGCTCGCGCGGCTGCGCGAGATTCCAGGGGTCGCTTCGGTCCGCGCGATCGAAGCATGAGCGAGGTCTGGCTCGCGCGCCACGGCGAGACGACCTGGAATCTCGCCGGGCGCTATCAAGGGCGGCTCGAATCGGCGCTCACCTCGCTCGGGATGGCGCAAGCGCAGGCGCTCGGCGCGTTCTTTTTCGAACGGCTCGCGCGTCGCGAAACGGTGCCGCGCCGGATCGTCAGTTCACCGCTGCTACGATGCGCCGCGACCGCCGACGTGGTCGCCGAACGGCTCGGAGTCGCGCGCGAGAACGACGAGCGCCTGGTCGAGATCTCGCACGGCGGCACCTGGGAAGGGAAGCTGCGCGACCAGATCGCGCGCGACGACGCCGAGCGCTATCGCGCCTGGCGCACGCAGCCCGCAAGCGTCGTCTTTCCCGGCGGCGAATCGCTCGCCGACGTGCAAGCGCGTTGGCGTTCGTTCGCGCGCGAGTTGGCCGCACGCGACGAGCCGACCCTCGTGCTCTCGCACGACGCCGTCATCCGAAGCGCGCTCGCCGATCTGCTCGGCCGCTCACTCGACGACGTCTGGCAGCTCCCCGTCGAAAACGGTGCGTTCGCGCTGCTCGTGCGGCGCGAGGGAGCGCTCGCGGTCGTCGAACCGTGCGTCAACGATCACCTGGCCGGACTGCGCGCGCAGGTCTCCGCGCAAGCGCTCTAGTCTAGGTCAGTCCGGGAAGACGGCAGGCGCCGGCGGCGCGCGGTGCGGCGCTTCGAAGGTCGATTGCGGCAACGAAGCTGGAAACTGATAGCCGCTCCAGGCGATGTGCTCGTGCGCGGGAGTGCCGTCGGCGAGCCGCGCGTGCACGTTTGCACTCTGCGGCATCCAATAGGGACCGGCCCCGGCATAGAGCAACTCGCCGCTTGCGAGCAGCGCCCCGGAATCGAGCCTGAAGCGGATCAGGCGCGGCAGAAAGCGTTTGGCATCGAGCACGACCTCGCGGACGAGGTAGCGGTGCGCGGCGAACGGCTCGGTCGCGAAGGCATAGCCGGTTGCGCCGCCGCTGCGCGCAATTCCGAGATAGCGAAAGGCGTAGTCGCCGGTCCGCGGCGCGAGGCGAGCGATCGCGTAGCGGTCGGCGCGGTCGCGCAGAATGCGCACCGAGGGACGGGGCAGCTTGTTGCCGTCGACCGAGAGCGTTTCGTCGCGCTCCTCGCGGCCGCTGCGAAAGATGCGGTGCGTCTGAACGATATCTTGCGGGCCGAGCTGTTCCACGCCGTATTCGAAGGCGACCGCGGGCGGCTCGCGTAGCTCCGCAAGCGCAAGCTCGTAGCGCTCCAAGATCGTCGCCGGGGCGAGCGATGCGGGAGCGGCCCTCGCGGCTGCGCGTGCGGCCCCGACGCCGAACGAGCCGAACGCGAGCGCAAGCGTCAGCGCGAGCGCGCGGCCGCTCATTCCGCGAGCGCGCTGCGGATCGCGGCCAGCGCCGCTTCGGCACCGCCCGCATCCTTGCCGCCGCCTTGGGCGTGATCCGGTCGCCCGCCGCCGCGCCCGCCGACCAGCGGAGCCGCCGTGCGCAAGAGCCGGCCGCAATCGATCCCGGTCGCCACCACGTCGGGACTCGCGGTGACGACCAGCGAGACGGTCCCATTCTCGAGCCCGGCCAACGCGACCAAGCCGCTGCGCAGGCGCGCGCGCACCGCATCGGCGAGCCGCCGCGTCTGCGCGGCGTCGGCGTCGCGCACGACCGCCAGCAC
>JBOHTX010000289.1:0-2473 GCA_050733855.1 Vulcanimicrobiaceae bacterium | reverse complement strand
GATCTGGACACCGCAGGTTCTTCCGCGACCTGCTAGAGTTTGTGACCCGAGGCGAAGGCGATCCCGTCGCGGCCGGCGCGTTTGACGCGATAGAGGGCGGCGTCGGCGCGTGCGATGAGCGTGCTGCCTTCGCGGGCGTCGTCGGGAAAGAGCGCGATCCCCGCGCTTGCGGAGAGTCGGTGCTGCGAGGTTCCGATCTCGATCGGAGCGGCGATCGCCGCGCGGATTCGTTCGGCGAGTACGGCGGCATCTGCGGCATTGCCGAGGCCCGGCTGCAGGATCACGAACTCGTCGCCGCCGAGGCGCGCGACCGTATCCTCGCGCCGCACCACGCTCTCGAAGCGCCGCGCGAGCGCGCGCAACACTTCGTCGCCGCGCGAGTGGCCGAAGGAGTCGTTGATCGCCTTGAACCCGTCGAGGTCGTAGAAGTGCACCGCGAAACGGCCGGCGTGGCGGCCGGCGCTGGCAATCAGGCGACCGAGCCGGTCTTCGAGCAGCACGCGATTCGGCAGGCCGGTGAGCGCATCGAAGAAGGCCAGGGCGTCGAGCCGTCGGCGTTGTTGCTGGCGCTCGAGCACCGAGGCTACGATGGCGCCGAGCGTCCGCACGAAATCGCGGTCGGCGCGCGTGAAGGGGCGCTGGTCTTCGCGATGCCGGTAAAAGCAGAGTGCGCCGACGCGAACGCCGCCGACCACGATCGGGGTGCCCACGAACGGGCCGGCCGAAGCGAGCCCGCCTTCGCGCGGGGCCCAGGGCGTCCGGGCGAGGTCGGCGAGCGCGAAGGTCTCATCGGCGGCGAGCACCGCGCGGTGCAAGCGGTCGTCGGCGGGGATGCGCTGCACTTCGTCGTCGCCGCGCGCTCGCGCGTCGGCCAACCGCCGTCGCGGATCGCCGGCGCGGGCCAGATACCCGCCCGCGCAGTCGAGGCGTCGCCGGCCGAGTGCAATCGCCGCGTCGATCTGCGCGTCGGGACTCTCTGCGGTCGGCGCCGCGACCAGGTGCAGCTCGCGCACGCGCGCCCGCGCTTCGCGATATGCCGAGCGCCGGCTCGGGGGCTCCGGTTCCACGAAGACGAGCGCCCCGCGAAGGCGACCGCCCCGGACGAACGGGGCGGCGGTACCGTGCGCCGGCGCGTGCGTTCCGTTTGCCAACACCATCGGCAAATGCCACGCAACCGGTTCGCCGCTCATCACGCGAGCGAGCAACCGCTCGGCCCGCGCGTGCGCGACCGGCGCGACCACATCGAGGCACGTTCTCCCGCGCAGCCACGCGTCGCTGTAGCCCGCAAGCCGTTCGAGGCGCGGATCGCAAGCGACGATCTTGCCGTCGCGCGCCAGGCGCACGGCAGCGTCGCGGTTCCGGCCGCGCTCGGGTTCGTAGAGATCGTGCGGGCGGCGTCCGCGGAGCGCGAGCACGCGCGGAGTTTCGGTTCGGCCCATGCGCTTAAGCGAAGCATACCCGCTGCACCCATCAAAGCAACGTGCGGATGCTCACACTATTCGCGCACGCTTGCGCGTCGTGAAAGCTAAAGCGCGGCGGCGGTCGGGAGGCGGCGTGGATGGAACGTCGAGGGCAAACCGAAGGCGATCGACGCGATCAGTTCGGCGATGCGCCGCGAGCTGCCGCGTGGCGCGACCGAGGCCTGGCAATCGCGCATCGTTTCGAGCCGTTCGAGGTTGGCCACGATCCGGCGCACCGAGCGCACGACATCTCCGGTCGTCAAGGCGACCACGCCGATCCCGTGATTGCGCACGTAATCGAGGTTGCCGCGCTCCTGGCCCGGGATGAAATCGTAGACGACGACGGGCACTTCGGCCAGGCTCGCTTCGGCGATCGTTCCGGGGCCTGCTTTGGTCACCAAGAGATCGGAGGCGCGCATCAGCGCCGGCATGTTGTCGCAATAGCCGAGGATCGTCATCGGGGTCGGCAAGCTCGGCGCCAACTCGTCGAGCTTCGTGCGAAGTGCGGCGTTGCGGCCGGTCACGACCATCAAATGCAGCGGTAGGCGCGCGCGGGCCAAGGCGAGCGTCGTCGGCAGCAGTTTGCCGTCGCCTTCGCCGCCGGCCATCAGCAGGGCGACCGTCGCATCGCCGGGCAGCCCGAGCCGCTTGCGGACTTCGAGCTTGGTCTCCGATTGGTCTTCGAATTTGGGGTGGACCGGATGTCCGAGTTGATAGATGCGCGAGGCCGGTATACCGCGCGCGCGCGCGCGCTTGTAGACCTCCGGTGCCGGAACGACGATCGCGTCGACTTCGGGGACGAGCCAACCCTCGTGGACGCGTCCCAGATCGGTCACCACCGTGATGACCGGTACGCCTTCCATCTCGGCATCGGAGCGCGCCCGCAAAGCCGCGTGATTGAGCAAGGGGTGAACGGAGACGATCACGTCGGGTCGATAGCCGAGGAATAACTCGCGGATCCGCTCGCGATAGAGAGGCTCGCAAAAACGAACGACGCTGCGGAAGCGTCGCCG
>JBOHTX010000288.1:0-2510 GCA_050733855.1 Vulcanimicrobiaceae bacterium | reverse complement strand
GGCGATATTGGCGCGGCGCGCGCAGGCGCACGCGCTCTCCGAACGGCTGCCCGCGATCCGCGAACGGATCGCGACATGCGAAGCCGCGCTGCGCGCCGCCCAGGACGAAGCCGCGCAGGCGGCTGCGGAGCACGAAGCCGCGCGGCGGCGCGAAAACGAGGCCGCACTCGGGTTACGCGACACCGAGGCGGCGCTCGCTGCGCTCGCGGCAACGCAGATCCGGATCGACGAGGAACTCGCCGCCGTCGCCGAACGCGCGGCTGGCGGCGCGCGGGAGGGGACGCGCAACGCGGCCCGGCTCGCGGAACTCGAACGGCCGCCGGCCGATGCGGGACCGAGCGACGAACGGCGGCGCGCCCTCGAGGGTTCGCTCGCCGAGGCGCGCACCACGATTGCCTTTGCGGAAGAGCGCGAACGCGAGCTGGCAGCGGAGCACGGCGCCGCGCGCGATGCGCTGACGAGCGCTCAGGCAGCGGTCCAGGGGGCCAGCAATCGGCTGCTGGCGCTCGAGGACGAAGCGGCGCGCGGCGCACGCGCGAACGAGGCGCTCGAGGGCGACCGTTCCGCACTCGCGGGCGAGCGCGCCGGCGCGAAGGACGCGATCGTTGCGGCCGGCCAGGCGCTCGGCGTACGCGAAGCGCGCTTGCTCGAGCTGGCGCGCTTGCGCGAGGACGACGGCGCACGCGCGCAGCGGCTCGAAGACGAGGCGCGTGCCGCCCGCGAAGCGGAGCGCCGTGCCGCGCAGACCGGCGAAGGCGGGCGCCGGCGGCTCGCCGAGATCGATGCCGAGCTCGGCATCTTGGCGTCGCAATTCGCCCAGCATCCGGCGAGCGCGCAGGAATGCGACGAGGTCGAGGCGCGTTACGCGGGCGAGGACGAAGCGACGGTCGACGAGTTGCCGCGCCTGCGCGAGGACCTGGCGCGGCTGCAAAACGTCAACCTCGGCGCCGAGGGCGAGCTCGCGGAGCAAGTCGAACGCGAAGGGTATCTGCAAGCGCAGCTCGATGACATCGGGCGCGCTCGCGAGACCTTGCTCGCCTCGATCGGCGAAATCGAACGCGGCTCGCACGAGCAGTTCGCGCGGACCTTCGCGCAGGTCGCGCAGGCTTTCGGCGAGGTCTACGGCGAGTTGTTTCCCGGTGGCCGCGCCCGCATGAGCCTGGCCGGCGAGGCCGCCGAAGAGGCCGGCATCGAGATCGAAGTGCAGCCGCCCGGCAAGCGCCCGATGGCGCTCGGCGCGCTCTCGGGCGGCGAACGCGCGATGGCCGCCTCGGCCTTGATCTTCGCGCTGATCCGGGTGCGGCCGTCGCCCTTCTACCTGCTCGACGAAGTCGATGCGGCGCTGGACGATGCCAACGTCGAACGCTTTGCGGCGTTCGTGCGCGAGTTGGTCACCCGCTCGCAGCTGGTGCTCGTCACCCACAACAAGCGCACGATGGAGCTAGCCGATCGGCTCTACGGGATCACGATGGCCGAGCCCGGGATCTCGTCGCTGATCGCCACCGAACTCGAAGATTCCGCGCGGCGCGCCGAGGTGGAGCGGGCGCTTGCCGTCTGAGCCCCGCGCGGCACTGCTCTCCGTCTACGATCGCACCGGAATCGAAGCACTGGCCGAGCGTCTGCTGGGCGAGGGCCTGGTGCTGTATGCAACCGGCGGAACGCGCGCGTACCTGCGCGAGCGCGGGCTCGCCGTTGCCGACGTCGGCGAGCTGACCGGCTTCCCGGCGCTCTTCGACGGCCGGGTCAAGACCCTCCATCCGCGCATCTTCGGTGGGATTCTGGCGGACCGCGCCAATCCCGCGCACCGCGCCGAAGCCGAGCAGCACGGCGTCCCGGCGATCGCACTGGTCGCGGTCAACCTCTATCCGTTCGAGGCGACCGTGGCGCGCCCCGATGCGCGGCTCGAGGAAGCGATCGAGCAGATCGACGTCGGCGGGGTGGCCCTGATCCGGGCCGCCGCCAAGAACTTCGCGCACGTCACGGTGCTGGTCGAGCCGTCGCAGTACGCGCTCGTGCTCGACGGAGCCGCGGGCGACCCGGGCGTCCGGCGCGCCCTCGCGACGCGGGCCTTCGAGCGAACGGCCGAGTACGACGCGGCGATCGCCCGCTATCTCGAAGCGGGTTTGCTCGCGAGCGACTTGCCCGGTTCGCTCGCGCTGACGATGCCGCTCGGCGCGCGGCTGCGCTACGGCGAAAACCCGCAGTCACGCGCGGCCTTCTATCTTCCGCACAGCGAGCAGCTTCCCGAACAACTTGGCGGCAAGGACCTCTCGTACAACAACCTGCTCGATCTCGATGCGACGCTGCGCATGCTCGCGCGCGCGCCGATCCCTGCGCTCGCAGGTGCCCCGCCGCCCGAACGGACGCTCGTGCGGGCGGCGGTCGTCAAGCACACCGTTCCCTGCGGCGTCGCGGAGCGCGCCGCTGCGCCGGCGGCGCTCGCCGCGGCGCTCGAGGCGGATCCGGTCTCGGCCTACGGCGGGGTCGTTGCGGTCGACGAACTGCTCGAT
>JBOHTX010000287.1:0-2520 GCA_050733855.1 Vulcanimicrobiaceae bacterium | reverse complement strand
GGACGTCGGTAAATCGGAGGTCGACCATCTTGATGCCCTGTTTCTTGATGAGGTCGACGAGGTCGCTTGGTTTCTTTGCCATCGAGCGGCTGCGTTCGGGTCCCGGCCGGCTTCGGCGTTCGCCTTTCGGCTAGTGCGCGCGCAGAACGATACGCCTTTCGGTGAGCGGATTCGGCGCGGATTCGCTCTCGAACGGCTTCGAGGGCCACTCTTTCATCCAGATGGCGGGTGCGCCGCAAGCGCGCAGCGGTTACGGTGAGCGGAACGTTCGCCGGCGGACCGGCGCTCGCCGCGGTGCATAGCGCTCGGCCTCGCTGCGGGCCCGTTGCGTCGCATCCGCGCTCGCTGCGAAAGGAAACTCCTTGCCAAGATTCGTCTGGAGTGGGTTCGCGCTCGCCGTTCTCGTCTTCGCCGCGGCGCTCGGGGGCGGAAGCGTCGATGCGCAGCCTGCACCTGCGGTATCGAGTTCGCCCGCTGCCGCTTCGCCCGCGCCCTCGCCGAGCGCGACGCCTTCGCCCGCGCCCTCGCCGTTTCGGCTGCTGACGGCGAACGGCTTCATCGATACCGGTTTCGAATCGGTTGCCGGAACCAATGCCGTTCGCTTCACGAACGGCGTACCGTCGCGCATCTTCGATGCCGCGACCGGACCCTTCTTCGACTCCAACGGCGGCCGCCAACTGGCCGGACCGAACGACTTCAACACCACGCCCGATCTGCAGAACGCGAACCTGCAACTGACCTTCAACGGCCCGGTCGGGGGCAAGCTCGAAGGCACCTTCGGAACCGATGCCGACGTGATGGCTTCCAACGGACAGTCGCGTTCCGGCGTGAACCTGACGCAGGCCTACCTGCAAGCGGTGCGCGGTCCGTTCACGTTGCTGGTCGGGAAATTCGAGACGCTGGCGGGCGAAGAGGTGATCGAGACGACCGGCGACTCGAACTACACCCGCTCGTACCTCTTCGGGGAGGCGATCCCGTTCACGCACACGGGCGTGCGGCTCGTCTATGCGCCGAGCGGCAAACTCTCGCTCGATCTCGGCGCCAACGACGGCTGGGACGACTGGAAGTTCGCCGGTAAGAAGAAGACGCTCGAGTTCGGTCTGGGCATCAATCCCTCTCCGGGCTACGGGCTCTCGATCGTCACCTACAACGGCAACGATTTCGCGCTTTCGGGAAACAGCGCGCTCTCGCAACCGGCGGTCTTCACCAACCGGATGCTCTACGACGGCGTGCTGACCGTCCACGCGACCGGTGCGCTAACGCTGAACGCCGAGTACGACATCGGCACGCAACTCGCCGATGCGAGCGGGCTCTTTCCGACCGCGCATTGGAACGGCGTGGGCGGTTACCTCGCGTATACGGCGAGCCCGTTCTACGGGATCGCGCTGCGCAAGGAGACCTTCCACGACGATCAGGGTTTCCGCACCGGGCTCGCGCAGCGGCTGCAATCGACGACCGCGACGATCAATCTCCATCTGCGGGGCCTCAACACCTTGCGCCTCGAGTACCGGCTCGATGCCTCCGATCAACCAGATTTCATCTACACGGGCGCGCCCGCCGGCGTCGGCCGCCAGCACCAAAGCTCGATCGGTCTCGAGGCGATCTTTACCTATCCGTAGGGCGTGTGCGCGAGCCATATCGGCGACTCGCTTCCGTGCCCAAAGGAGATCGTCATGCGTACTCCGCCAGCGGCTGCGTTACCGGCACATAGGGCAAGCCGCGGCAAGGCACGAAGATATGCAGCGGTTTTCGCTTTATGACGCAATGATTTTCGCCGCGGCGGCGCATGCCGGCTGCCGCGTCCTCTATTCCGAAGACTTCCAAACGGGTCGCAGGCTTGCCGGCCTTCACGTACGCAATCCGTTCGCGGGCGGCTGAGCGCGCCGCTTACGAGACGGCGGTAGCGCGCGGGGCGCGTCCCACGAAGACGCGCGGGCGGCCCTCGACGATGATGCGCTCGAAGGCGACGCCGTAGGCACGTTCGAGGAGCGCAGGATCGAGCGCGCGCTCCGGGCGGTCGCAGGCAAGGAAGCCGCCCTCGGCGACGAGCGCGATCCGGTCGGCGACGAGCGCCGCTTCGTTGAGATCGTGGAAGACCGCGATTGTGGCCGCGCCTCGTCGCACGAGTCCGCGAATCGTGCAGATCGTCTCGAGCGCGTGGCGCGGGTCGAGGTGCGCGGTCGGCTCGTCGAGCAGTACGAGGTGCGCCTCTTGCGCGAGCGCGAGCGCAAGCCACACGCGCCGGCGTTCTCCTGAGGAGAGTTCGCCGATGCGCCGCTCGCCGAAACCCGCCAGTTCGACGGCGGCGAGCGCGGTTCGGGCCGCGGCGTCGTCCTCGGGATCGGCGGTCCAGTCCCACCAGGCGCGGCGCGCGAAGCGCCCGGTGCGCACGATCTCGAGCACGCGCAGCTCGGCTGCGACCTCAGGCTCGCTCTCGATCAGCGCGACGGCGCGCGCGCGCGCGCGCGGCCGCATCGTCCCGAGCGGCGTCGCATCGAGCAGGATCGTGCCGGCCCGCGC
>JBOHTX010000286.1:0-2530 GCA_050733855.1 Vulcanimicrobiaceae bacterium | reverse complement strand
GCGGCCGCGCGTGCGCGCCGCCCGCGGCTCGCGCCAGCACCCGTTCGAAGCGCGCGAGCTGTTCGAGCGTGAACTCCGATTCCAGTTCTTCCGCCGCCGCCAGATGCGTGTAGATTCCCGCAAGCGCCAGGCGCGGTTCGTCGCGGTAGGCGGCGAGCGCCGCGGGCGCACGTTCCGGCGCGAGCCCCAGGCGCGCGACTCCGGTTTCGATCTTCGCGTGCACCGTGACCGGCCGTCCGTGCGCCGCTCCCAAGCGCGCGAGTTCGGCCGGAAAGGCCCCTTCGCTCCAGAGTGCGATCGCGACGTCCTCCCGCACGAGCGCGCGCAGTTCGCCGTGCTCGACGGGACCGAGCACGAGCACCGGGTGCGCGATTCCGGCGGCGCGAAGCTCGAGCGCCTCGCAGGCCGCGAAGACGCAGAGCATCGCGGCCCGCGGCGCGAGCGCCAGCGCGACCGGGAGCAAGCCGTGACCGTAGGCGTTCGCCTTGACGACCGGTGCGAGTTTGGCCGGCGCGACCAGCGCCGCAAGGCGCGCGGCATTGCGCGCGATCGCGCCGAGATCGATCTCGAGTTCCGCGATCACGCGGCTCGCAAGCGGCGCGCGACGATCAGCGCGATCGGAATTCCGAAAAACAGGGTGTGGGCGATCAACTCGTTGAGCGCCTCGTTGGCCGAGAGCGGGACGTAGATGCCGGCCAGGAGCTCGACCAGCAGCATCACAATCATCACGACGATCCCGAAGATCGCACCCGAAAGGACCGGCCGCGCGCGGACCTGCGGCATCCGGGAGGCGACTTGGGCGAAGCCGATCGCCCAGGCCACCGAGATCGCCAGGTGGGCCGCAACCCCCAGCCACACTGCGTCCGCGCTGCGATAGGCGTCGGCGCCGATCAGCCCGGAAGCGACGTGCTGGTAGAAGCCGCTCGGGCCGGTCTCCTGGGCGATGACGACTCGCGTCACCAGCCGGTAGGCATCGATCAGGATGGCTCCCGCGAGCCCGGCGAGGGCTCCTGCCGCGGGGTACGCCGGGCGGGTCGCGCTCTGCTGCACGGCCCGCAGGCTTCGCCGCGGCCCGCTCAATTCCGCGTCCCGTGCGCCGAAAATCGAAAGGACAGCTCTCTAACGGCCGCACGAGAGCGTGCGGTTCGTCGCCCCGCTCCTGGGTTGAAAGCCGCACGAGGGCGTGCGGTTCGTCGCCCCGCTCCTCGTTGCGAGGTACGGTTTTTGGTTTCCAAACGGCCTGCGCGTGCGCGGCATCACACCGGACTCATGGAAGAGGCCAAGACGTTCTGGCTGCTGAGCCTGCTCAAGACGGTCGGCGTCGTCATGGTCGCCTACTTCGTTGCGATCTTCGTCTACCTGGTGCTCGTGCGGCTCAGCCAAATTCCCAAGGGGCCGTTCATCGACGATACCTTGCATGGGGCGCTGCTCTTCATCGGGGTGATGATCGTGGTCGCCGCCTGCTTGGTCCCGATCTTCCAAAAGGAGTGGGATTCGATCCTGCGCTCCTTCTCGATGTTTCTGGCGGTGTTTCTGGTGGGGTATGCGGTCTTCAACGGCTCGGGGATCATCGATCCGAACATCCCGCTGAACCTGCTGCTCCACTACGGCATCGATCCGCTCAAAGCGCGGTTGGGGCTATGATCGCGAGTTCACATTACGACGAACTGCTGGAACGGCCGGGGGTGCTCGCGGTCTTCGCGGCAACGGCACGCGGCGAGGGGCTCGCCTCGTCCTCGCAGGAGGCCGACGTTGCGCGCGCGGTGCTGAGCGCCGCGGTGCGCGCCGCGGGCTCGCTCGGCGAACGCGGTTTCGGTTCTCCGGTCGAGCTGCACGTGTACGGACGCGACGAAAACTTAGCCTGGTTCCTCGTGCTCGACGAGGACGAGCGTTCCTACGAGATGTTCGGCGTGACGCTGCGCGGCGACGTCGATCCCGAGGCGGTGATTGCGCAGGTCCGCGAGGAGCGCTCGTGAGCGCGCGCATCGCTTTCGGCGATCTGGTCCAGTCGGCGTGCGTCGATGGCTATGCGTTTGTCGACGAAGGCGGGCAGCTCGTCGACCACGTCGCTCCGCCGGAATTTGCGGCTTCCGATCTCGCTGAGGTCGTTTCGCGGGTCGCGACGATTTGGGAAGCCTGCGACCGCCGCCGCGAAGGCTCCGAAGCGCTCTTTTTGCGCTTTACCGGGCGGCATCTGTTCGTGCAGCGGGTGGCGCGCGGTTCGCTCTTGATCTTCGCGCGCGAGGGGGTCGCCCTCGAAACGCTCCGCATCTCCGCGCGGCTCGCGGCGCAACAGTATCTGACGCTCGAAGGGATCGCACCCGAGCGTGCGCCCGAGCCGCCCAAAGCCGATCCCCCCAAGAAAAAGCCGCTTCTGAGGATTTGGGAATGAAGAGCCGCCGACCGACCGCCGCCGCCGCTCCGCCCGCACCGGAGCCGCTCGTAACGAACGATGAAGCGCCGGCGGACGGCGAGCAAACGCTCGAAGCCGCCCGCGGGCGCCGCGAGGCCGCCGAGGCCGCGCTTGCGG
>JBOHTX010000285.1:0-2531 GCA_050733855.1 Vulcanimicrobiaceae bacterium | reverse complement strand
CCAGATAGACGAGTCCGACCGGCTTCTGCGGCGTCGCACCGCTCGGCCCGGCGATCCCGGTCGTCGCCAAGCCGAGGTGCGTGCCGAGCCGCACTCGAGCACCCTCGGCCATTGCGCGTGCGACCTCTTCGCTGACCGCGCCGTGCGCGCGCAAGAGCTCGGCGTCGACGCCGAGCAGCTCGCGCTTGATGCGGTCGTCGTAAGCGATCACCCCGCCCACGAAGACGCGCGAGGCACCGGGGATGCGCACGAGCGCATCGGCGACCGCGCCGCCGGTCAGCGATTCGGCGGTTGCAAGCGTCGCACCGCGCGCGGCGAGTGTCTCGACGATTGCGCCCTCGAGGGTCGCATCGTCGACGCCGAAGATTCCGTTCCCGATCCGTGCCCGCAGCTCGCCTTCGAGCGGAGCGATCAGCCGCTCCGCCGCTTCGCGCGAGCCGGCCTTGGCCGTGATCCGCAGGTCGACCCGCATCGTGTGCGCGAGCAGCGCGATCTTCGGGTTTTCGCTCGCGCGGAAGAGGTCGTCGATCTTGCGATCGAGTTCCGACTCGCCGATCCCGACCGTGTGCAGCGTCCGCACGAAGATCGCGTCGTGCAAGCCGAAGCGCGCGCGCAGCCAGGGGACCAAGCGCTCGTCGAGCATGGCGTACATCTCGCGCGGCACGCCCGGCATCGCGGCCACGAACGTTTCGTTTTCGCCGAGCGCGATGAAGCCGGGCGCCGTCCCGTTCGGATTCTCGAGCACGACGCTGCCGCGCGGAAAGAACGCCTGACGGCGGTTGTTTTCGCCGATCGGGCCGGAGTACCCGAGCGATGCGAAACGCGCCTCGATCGCCCGCAGCGACGGTTCGTGCAGGACCAGGTCGAGGCCGAGCGCATCGGCGACCGCCTCGCGGGTGAGATCGTCGACCGTCGGGCCGAGCCCCCCCGTCACGATCGCGCCGCCGGAACGCGCGAGCGCCTCGCACAGCGCCTGCGCGATCCGCTCGCGATTGTCGCCGACCGAGCCCGTGCGGTAGACGTCGACCCCGATCCGGGCCATCGTGCGCGCGATGTGGGCGGAGTTGGTATCGGCCAGGTCCCCGAGCAACAACTCCGTGCCGACGGTCAGGATGTCGACGCTGACGCTCACGGCAGGCGCCGCGCCTCGAGCACCGCCAGCTCGTCCTCGAACCACTGCGGGTAGCGCACCGTGACTTCGACCTCGAAGCCGTCGGCGAGCCCGATCATCGCGGCGCGCCGCTCGCTCGATGTCCCGAGCCGCTCCCGGTTGCGCTCGCGCTGCACGTTGTTGCAATCGATGAAGCGCACGAACGTCGCGCCGAGCGCGTGCTCGAACGCTTCGCGAATCCGCCGTCCGACGCGCGGCGCGATCCCGCCCGTCGAGATCGCGATCCGCACCGGCCCCGCCTTGACCACCGCTTGCATCGCGACGAACCCGAAGGTCGGCTGGTCGATCGCGCACAGCAAGAACTTGCGGCGGTCGGCGAGCGCCCGCAAGCGCCGCGACAGTTCGGCATCCTGCGGGGTCGAGATCACGAAGAAGGCATCGGCGAGGTCCTCGTCGCGCAACCCGCTCGCATCGGTGATCCAGCGTACGTCGGCGCCGACCTCGCGCAGCGCCGCGTCCTTTTCGACGGCCTCGTGATCGTCGGCCGGCCCGATCACCACGCAGCGCCGACCGGCTAAATTGAGACCGACCGGAAAAAAGACGAACGGGTACTCGGTGACGTCGCGCATCAGTAATCGACCGGCCGCAGATAGAATTCGTTGATCGCGGTGTTCGAGAGCATGGCGGTCGTCGGCAGGTGGCGCTTCCAGTGCGTGCTCTCGAGCCGGGCCCGGACGAGCTGCACGTCGCGCGCCGCAAAGCCGCGCGCGACGACCTGCGCTTCGCCGTAGCCGTCGAGCAGCAACGCCAGGATACGGTCGGCGACGCGGTACGCCACGCCGAGATCGCCTTCGTCGGTTTGATTCGGTTCCAGATCGGCGCTGGGCGCCTTGGCCACGATCGCTTCCGGGACGCCGAGCGCGCGCGCGAGCTGCCACACTTGCGACTTGAAGAGGTCGCCGATCGGGTTGAGCGGCGGCGAATCGTCGGCGTGCCAGGTGAAGTATCCGAGCAGCCGTTCCGTCTTGTTTCCGGTCCCGATCGGCAGGGCGCCGAGTTTCGCCGACTGGTCGAAGAGCACGATCATCCGCATGCGGGCCATGACGTTCCCGCGGCGGCGTCCGTCGGCCTCCGGCTCGTTGCGCAAGTAGCCGTCGACGGCCTCGCTGATCTCGATCGTCTGCGCGTTGGCGCCGAGCGCATCGATCGCGAGCTGCGCATCGGCCAGACTGTTTTCACTCGAGCTGCGATACGGCATCCGGATGCACCACAGGTTTTCGGCCCCGAGCGCGCGCGCGCAGAGAAACGCGACGACTGCCGAATCGACCCCGCCCGAGAGCCCGACGACCGCGCGCCCGATCCCGCGCCGCTCGCGCAGCTCGTCGCGCAGGAAGGCGACGAGCCACGCGCTCGCGAGCGC
>JBOHTX010000284.1:0-2536 GCA_050733855.1 Vulcanimicrobiaceae bacterium | reverse complement strand
CTGCGGTAGCGAGAGCAGGGTGCCGTCCATCAGCGCGATATCGAAGCGCGCGACGTCGCTTGCGTTCGAGAACAGATCGCCGCAGCCGTAGAGCCAGCTTGCATCGGGGAAGCTCTCGCCGCCGAGCGGCGCGGCAAGCACCGCGCCTTTGGGCGGCGCGCCGACGGAGCTCGCGCGCATCCCGGCCGGCGCGAAGACCTTCTGGTCGACGACCGCTGCGAACGGACGATGCAGCGTCGCCGCCACGATCGCGGCAAGCAGCGCGTATCCGGCATTCGAGTAGGCCCACGTCGTATCGGGCGGCTGCGCCAGTTGCTCGGCGCCGATCGCCGCGATCAGGGCGCCCGTGTTCGTCGGCCGTGCGGTTTCGCCGCTTGCGATCGCCTCGGCGATCGTGTCCGCGACGCCCGAGCGGTGACTCAAGAGTTGCCCAACCGTGATCCGGGCACCGTAGGGAAGGTTCGGCAGCACGGTGCTCACCGGTTCTTCGAGGTTCAAGGTTCCGGCTGCGACCAGCTGCATCACGAGCGTCGCCGTCAGCAGGGTTTCGATCGTTCCGGTGCCGAGCGTCGGCGTCGCAGCCTTCTTGGGCGATGCGTGCGCACCGGCGACGAGGGTCTCTTCGTCGACGAGACGCCCGTGCTCGGCGATCGCAAGCTCGAGCACGGTCCCCGCCGGGGCCTTCTCCAGAGTCTGGGCCGCGAGGCCGGCGACCGCGGTCCGGATTTTCGGCGTGACGGCCAGCGGCTCGGCAGCCGCCCCGGGCACGGCACGTCCCAACGCGAGCGCTGCAACGAGTGCGGCGACGGCGAGCTCTTTCTGCACGGGGCGCCTTTCGACGAGCGGCGCCCGCCTCCGCCGCAACGGCGCGCGGTGGGCTCGCGCTGCGCGTCGAAACTGGGGCGGCGATGCGTATCCTCGTCATCGAAGACGATCCGCGCCTGGCCGATCTCCTACGGCGGGGACTGGTCGAATCGGGTCACGTTGTCGATCTGGAAGGCGACGGCGAAGCGGGCGAATCGACCGCGCGCTGCGGCCGCTACGATGCCATCGTGCTCGACGTGATGCTGCCCAAGCGCTCGGGTCTGGCGGTGGCGCGGGGGCTCCGCGACGGCGGCAGCGCGACCCCGATCTTGATGCTCACCGCTAAGGACACGGTCGCCGATGCGGTTGCCGGGCTCGATGCGGGCGCCGACGATTACCTGCGCAAGCCGTTCGGTTTCGACGAACTCGATGCGCGCTTGCGTTCGATCACCCGGCGCGAGCGACAGCCGCCGCGGCGCCAGTTGCGGGTCGGCCAGGTCGCGATGGACTTGGCGACCCGGCGCGTGACGTGCGGGACGCACGAGATCGCCTTAACCGCGCGCGAGACAGCCTTCCTCGAATACTTTCTGCGCAACGCCGGGCGAGTCGTGACGCGAGCGATGCTCGAAGATGCGCTGTGGGAACGCGATCGGAATTCCGGCTCGAACGTGATCGAGGTCTACGTGCGCCGCCTGCGCAACAAACTCGGCGTGTTGGGAGCATCGCCGCCGATCGAGACGATTCGCGGCGCCGGCTATCGGTACCGCGACGATCTTGAGTAGGTCGCTGCGGGCTCGCTTGGCGCTGGCCTACGGGGCGGCGCTGGTTGTGGGGCTCGTCGCGTTCGCGCTCGCGGCGCTCGTCGTGCTCGATCGGCTCCAGGACGCGGCGCTCGCTCAGCAGTTGCAGACCGACGCGCGCGCCGTCGCCACGATCGTCAACGAACACGATGGCCGCTTGCGCCTCGACGTCGACGACCGCCGTCAGTTTGCGCTGATCGTGGGCACGCGCGGGCACGGCGCCATCGTCGCCGGCGACGGAACGGTCCTGGCCTCGACGCCGGGAAGCATCCCGCCCGCCCTGGCGGTGCTGGCGCGCCAGCCGCAGGTGGGCGAGCGGGGCGGCCAAATCCACGACGGCGGCGAGACGCTACGCTATGTGGCGCTCGGCGTACCGCCCGGCCGGCGGATCGGCACGGTCGTATTGTGGCGTTCGCCGGGGCCGATCTACGTCTTCGATCGGCGCGCCGCCCTCGATTTCGCGCTCGCCATCGTGCCGATCGTTGCGCTCGCGGTCCTGGCCGGCGCCTTTCTTACGGGGCGCGCGCTCGAGCCGCTGCGGGCGTTGGCGGGGCTTGCTTCCGAGATCGAGGCGCACGATCTTTCGCGGCGCCTCGGCGGCGAACCGTCCGGCGACGAACTCGGCGTGCTGTGCGCGACCTTCGATCGGATGCTCGATCGTCTCGAAGGCGCCTTCGAACGGGAACGGCGTTTTGCAGCCGATGCCTCGCACGAGTTGCGTGCACCGCTTTCGGTGATCACCGCCGAAGCCGAGCTCGCGCTGCGCCGTCCGCGTTCGAGTGCCGAGTATCAGGCTGCGCTGCGGGCGATCGCCGCAGAAGCCGCCGAACTCGAAGCGCTGACGAGCGATCTGCTGGCCGCCGCGCGCGGCACGGCGCTCGCGCGGCGCGAACGCGTCGATCTCGGCGCGCTCGCCGAGGGCGTCGCGGGTC
>JBOHTX010000283.1:0-2570 GCA_050733855.1 Vulcanimicrobiaceae bacterium | reverse complement strand
CTCTTCTACCTGATCCCGCCGGTCGCGGCCGCAATGTCGGCGCTCGTCCTCGGGGAAACCTTCGGTCCGCTCGTGCTGGCCGGCTTCGCGGTCGCAGGCGCCGGTGTGTTTCTGGCGACGAACCGGCGCAGCCACGGCGCCCTGCTGAAACATTCGGGACACCTGCTGCGTCGGCGCGTGACGTGAGGCTCGGAACGCCGTGGGGCGAGAGCGCCGCCGATGCAAGGCAGAAACGCGTGGCACGGCCGTGACGGAGCCGCCGTGCGTGCGCGAGGCGACGCTCGCCGACGTCGACGGCATCATCGACGCCCTCGGTCCGGTCGCCGCAGAGGACCGCTGGATCGCAACCGAACTTCCGCTGCCGCGCGAACGCATGCGCGTGCGCTTCGCGCAGACGCTCGAGTCGACGGAGGGAACGATCTTCGTGGCGCTCCAGGGAACGCAGATCGTCGGCAGCCTCGGCCTGCACGGCGGTTATCGCGGCGCCGTCGAACTCGGGATGAGCCTGGTTGCGGAGTGCCGCGGCCGCGGACTCGGCTCGCGCTTGATGGAGGCTGCGGTCGCCTGGTCGCGCGCGCACGGCTATCACAAGATCTCGCTGACCGTGGCCCCCTGGAACGAGGCGGCGATTCGGCTCTACGAACGCTACGGGTTCGTGCGCGAGGGGTTCTTGCGCAAGCACTTGCGCCGCAACGACGGGGCGCTATGGGACCTCATCGAAATGGGCTTGTTGCTCGACGAGGCGCCGCTGCGCTAAGCGTCGGCGTCGCAGGGTTTACTTCGCGTCGGCGAGCAGCGCGTAGAGTTCGCGGCGGGCGCGGTCGAGGATCTCGACGGCTCGGCCGATGAGCGCTTCGTCGCGGCTGCGCGCGATCTGGCGGACGGCATCTCTGAGGCCGTGGAGCGTGCGCATGCCGCGCAACATGAGTTGCGCTCCGGCGCTCGGACCGTCGCTCTCGTCCGCGGCTTCCGGTGAGTCGCGGCGTGCTTGCAACAGTTCGCGGCCCTTCTCGGTGATCGCGTAGACGCGCTTGCCGTCGACCTCGCGGCTGCTCACGAAATCGCCGTCGTCGAGCATCTGCAAGGCGGGGTAGATCGAGCCGGGGCTCGGCCGGAATCCGCGGCGCTCTTCGATCGCGAGCATGATCTCGTAGCCGTGACGCGGGCCGTCGGCCAGGATCGCGAGCACGTCGTATTTGACGCTGCCGCGCTCGCTTTGCCCGAACCCGTGCAAGCGGTGCCGGCCGTGACGGCCCCGCATAAAGTGTGCGCGCATCCCGTGCGCCCAGTCGTGGGCCGCCGGTTCGAAGCCGTGACGGCCAGCGTGAAACGATTCGAAGGTCATGGTTCGATATTATTCGATATATCGCGTAATGTCAACTGAGGTGGCTCGAAGGAGGAGCGGCGGCCTCTACGCCTCGAGCGCGTAGGCGCGCACCGGGCCATCCGCACCCTTTACGGTCGCGCGGACTTCGCGTACGCGCTGCCTCTCCAAACCGGCGGCGGCGATCGTCGCGGCGTCGGCGTAGACGGCGCCGGCGGGGGCCGCCGCTTGCAGTCCGCTCGCCCGGTTGACGGCGTCGCCGATCACCGTGTAATCCATACGCTCGGCCGAGCCGAGGTGGCCCGCCACGACCTCGCCGCTCGCCAGGCCGACCGAGATCGCGAGCGGCTCCCCGAGACGCGGGCCGAGCGCTCGCACGACGGCGTGCAGTTCGAGCGCGGCGGCGGTCGCGCGGGCGGCATCGTCGGCGCGCGCGCGGGGGGCGCCGAAGATCGCCATCAGGCCGTCGCCGTAAAATTTGTCGAGCAACCCGTCGTGTGCGAACACGACCTTCACGGCCGCATCGAAATAGGCGTTGAGGATCTCGACGACCCGCTCGGGCGGCAGTCGCTTCGCGAGCGCCGTGAAGCCGCGCACGTCGGCAAAGCAGATGGTCGCGCGGATCCGCTCGCCGCCCAAACGCACGGCGCCCGGATCGTCGAGCAGCGAGCGCAAGACGTGCGGCGCGAGGTAACGCGAAAAGGCCGCCTCGATGCGGCGCGCCCGATCGAGCGCGCCCGTCCGCACCGTCTCGATTCGGCGCAGCTCGGTGACGTCGGTGAGCACGACCGCGACGCCCTCGGGCCCCTCGCTGCGCAGCGGTGCGAGCGCGACTTCCAGCACGATCGCCTCGCCGCTCTCGCGTTGCGCGGCGACTTCGGCGCGCAGTTGGCTCGCGCGCTGCTCGTGAAAGATCGCGAGCACTTCGGGAAACTCGGGGATCAAGCGCGCGAGCTGCGCGAGCGGTTCGCCGAGCATCCGCTCGGCCGCGATCCCAAACGTCCGCTCGGCGGCCCGGTTGAAGCTCGCAATCCGGCCGGCCGGACCGAGGGTCAGCACGCCGCTCGCAATCGCCTCCAAGATGCGCGCGCCCGCATCGGCGTCGCCGCTCGCGGCGCGTGCCTCGGCCGCGCGTTCGCGCTGCGTCACCGCCCGGCCGGCTTCAACTGAAAGCCGCACGGGGGCGTGCGGTTCGTCGCCCCGCTCCTCAATAATACAGGCAACAATAGTCGACCGTGAAACCGGC
>JBOHTX010000282.1:0-2600 GCA_050733855.1 Vulcanimicrobiaceae bacterium | reverse complement strand
CGTTGGGAACGCGCTTTGAATCATCGACTGCGCATCTGCTGCGGTGATCGAGGTCGTGGATGCATTCGCCGCGCGCAACGATTGCGCGATGGCCCCGGCAATGGCCGTCTCCCGCGTGAGCGTATTTGGGGGAGGCGACGGGTTTGGCGCTCTCGGGACTGGCGTCTTCCCATAGCCGGTCCTCCTCCTCCACACGCATCGGCCTGCTGGCCGTCGGGGCAGGTGACGCAGGTGCCCGCGTCGTGGGCAGTCGGGTAACTCTCCGGTGGCGTTCCGCGCGTATTGGGATCCGGCTACTCCGGGCGTCGAGTACGGCACCCCGCCCGAGCACCCGCTCATCAGGAGCGCAAGGAAGGAAAGGAGAATTCAAGGCCGGCTTCTCAACACGAAATCCTCCTCCGACTTGGCGCGATTTTATCCGGGGGGGGGCGGAGGTTGTCAAGCCCGCGAGTCGCGCCATCAAAAATCTGACCATGGACGGTATCGTCGCGCCAGAAATGACCTTACCGGCGGGAGTGCCTGCCGGCGAACGGGTCCCGATGGGACCTCAAGCGATCCGCGAGCACGCGGCCAAGATGGCGGCCCGCGCACCGTTCCTCGAACGGTCCCCGCTTGCACGGAGGAAGTTCGAGCTTGCGCGCCCGAGAGGGGCGCGATGGAAATGGACGCGATGCGCGCCGCGGTCGAGGCGCTCGTCGCCGACCCGAGCGAGCTGCGCGGGGAAGCCGGTGCCGCAATCGACGAGGTGATCGCGGCGCTCGATTCCGGCCGTCTGCGCGTCTGCGCGCCGAGCGCCGGCGCGTGGGTGACGCATGCCTGGATCAAACAGGCGATCCTGCTGTACTTTCGCCGCCGCGAGAACGTCCGGATCGTGCCGCCGGCGGTCGCGCGCGACGATGCCGTCGCCTTCGCGCACGTTCCGCCCTCGTTCTACGACAAGGTCCCGACCAAGCGCGACTTCGCAGGCGCGGGCGTGCGCTGCGTCCCGCCGGGGACGGCGCGCTACGGCTCGTTCCTCGGGCGCGGCGTCGTCTTGATGCCGGGCTACGTCAACATCGGCGCGTACGTCGACGAGGGAACGATGATCGACACCTGGGCGACGGTCGGCTCGTGCGCGCAGATCGGCAAGAACGTGCACCTTTCCGGCGGCGTCGGGATCGGCGGCGTGCTCGAGCCGCCCCAGGCGCAACCGGTGATCGTGGAAGACGGTGCGTTCGTCGGTTCGCGCTGCATCGTGGTCGAAGGCGTGCGCGTCGGCGCCGAGGCCGTGCTCGGTGCGGGGGTCGTGCTGACGGCCAGCACCCCGGTCGTCGACGTGCGCGGCGCCGCCCCGCAGGTCTCGCGCGGTTCGGTCCCGGCGCGCGCGGTCGTGATCCCCGGAACGATCCCCAAGCGCTTTCCGGCCGGCGAGTACGGCGTGCCGTGCGCGCTCGTGATCGGCGAACGGAGCGCCGCGACCGACCGAAAGACCTCGCTCGAGGCGGCGATCCGCGATTACGGGCTGGCGCTATGAATCCCACGATCACCACGATGGCCGGCTCGACGATCCGCGCGCTGACGGCCAAGCGCCGACCGACGTCGCTCAACCTCGGGATCGGCGAGCCGACGCTCATGCCCAACGTCGCGAACTTCGAGCGCGCGACGGAGTGGGTAGCGGCGCACGGTTGCCGCTACTCGCCGCAGATCGGCGATCTCGCGTTTCGCGCGACGGTCGCGGCCCACTACCGTTTCCCCGGGCTCGACCGGGCGGAGAACGTCTGCGTGACGACCGGCTCGCAGGAAGCGGTCTACCTCGCGCTGCGAACGCTGCTCGATCCGCACGAGGACGAGCTGCTGATCGTCGAGCCCGCGTTCACCGTCTACGCGAAGATCGCGCAGGTCGAAGGGATCCCGCACCGCCGCCTCGAGTTTGCGCCGACCGATCCGGCGCCGTTCGATCCCGAACGGATTCTGGCGGCGCTCGGGCCGCGCACGCGCATGATCCTCGTGTGCTCGCCTGGGAACCCGACCGGCCGCGCGTTCGATTCCGCGACGGCACGGGCGCTCGCCGAGGGACTGCTCGCGCGTCCCGGGCCGCCGCTCTACGTCCTCCACGACGAAATCTACCGCGAGCTGCGCTACGTCGACGACGTCGCCTCGTTCGCCGAATTTTATCCGTATACGGTCGCCGTCAACTCGCTCTCGAAATCGAACGCGCTGACGGGACTGCGCATCGGCTGGCTGATCGCGCCCGCCGAGACGATGCCGCACCTGGCCAAGCTGCACGGCTGGACGACGTCCTCGCCCAGCACCTTCGCGCAGCGCGTCGCGCACGAAGTGTTCGCGGCCGACGAGTTGGGCGCGCATCGCGGCTGGTACGCGGCGCAGCGCGAAGGCGTGCTCGCCGAGGCGCGAGCGCTCGGGTTAACGCACGTCGTCCCCGAGGGAGCGTTCTACCTGTGCGTGCGCTTCGGTGCGCCCGACGAAAGCGGGCTGGCGTTCGCGGAGGCGTTGCTCGACGAACGCGACGTGGTCGCGATCCCCGCCGAGATTTTCGGCGCGACCATGCGCGGCTGGCTGCGCACGAGCTTCGTCGCGCCGCTCGACGAGGTGCGCGAGGG
>JBOHTX010000281.1:0-2660 GCA_050733855.1 Vulcanimicrobiaceae bacterium | reverse complement strand
CGCCTCGACAATCGAGACGTTGGATTTTTCGAGCATCCCGAAGGCGATCTGCGGCTCGTGCGCGCCGCCGGTAGGCAGGACGTACGCTTTTCCCGATTCGCGCGTGGCCGCAAAGACGGTCGCGCCGAGCGGCTCGAGCGCCTCGGGCGCCGCAAAGTCGACGAGCGCGATCCGTCCGACGACTCGCGGTTTACCGCTACCGACGGTCGCCAGCACCTGGCCCGCCGGATTCACCGCGAGGCTGCGCGCAGCGGCCGGAATTCGGACGCCGGCGAGCTGCCAGCCGTCGGGATCGCGCAGCGAACCGTCGGCCGCGCGCGCGAAGGCAGCCGAGCGTACGAAGCCTTCGCGGCCGTCGCGCTCGACGCGAAAGAAACCCGGCCCTTCGATCGCAAGGTCGCACGGCCCGCCCGACTTCATCAACTTTCCTTGCGAGAAGAGCCGGCGCACGGCGGCGACGGTCGTCCCGAGTTCGCCGCCGGGACCAAGCGCGCTAAAGATCGCCTGCGCGCCTTTGAAGCCGGCGACGTCGGCGTTGGCGAGATTCTCGGCGACCAGATCGAGGTTCTGTTGCTCGGCGGCCATCCCGGTCGCGGCTGCGTACATCGCGCGGATCACGAGCGCACCTGCGCGATCTCATCGGCGCTCTTTTGACGGACCGCGTCGAGCGCCGCGAGCGATTTCTCGGCGGTCTCGAAGGCGCGCTGCGCGGCCAGCACGCCGACCATCGCCGCGACGGCGTCGACGCTCGAGCCTTCGCGAAATCCGCTCTCGAGGCTCGCGCCGGGCGCGAGCGGAATCTTGCCGGTCTCCTGGTCGCCGTCGCGCGCGACGCCGCGTTCGTCGAAGACCGTATTCGGGCCGACTCGCAGCGGGCCGGCAGTCCCAAGCAAGACGCGCCCGTGCGAATCGCGGAGCTCGCCGCTCGCGCTGCGCGTGAACGAAGCCGAGCGCAGCGCAACGACCGCACCGTCCGCCGCCCGCACGCGCAACGCGCCAGGCCCCGCCAGCGCAAGATCGAAGGCGCGCCCGGTATGGACGAGCGGAGCCGCGCGCGAGGAGTCCTCGACGCGCGCGACCATACCACTCGGAGTCAGCAACTCGCGCACGGTCCGCGCGCGAAAGCCGTCGGTCGCGGCGTTCGAAAGGTTCTCGGCGCCGACGTCGAGACGCCGCTCGGCGGCCTGCATCGCGCTTGCCATCAATTCGATCGCATCCATGCCCGAAACGCTAGCGCCTCGAGGTGACCGTCACGTGGCGGCTAGGTTGTCGGCGTTCGCGCGCCGCGAGCGTATCGAAGCGGTCCGGCCTTGCGTTTAGCGGCGGTCTCGGTGCCAGTCGCCTCCGCGACCGCGGTCATCGCGGTCGCAGCACCACCGTGAGCGGTATCCGTAGCCGCCGAAACCGAAGCCGATACCGAAGGACGGCCCATATCCGTACGGGTAGCCGAGGTAGCCCGGGTACCCGTAGGCGTAGCCCGGATAGCGGTACCGATAGGCCGGATAGGCGTACGGATACGGCCCAGGATAGGCGTACCAGGTGCGATACGGGGTATCGATTTCGTTCGCGTCGAGCACCGAGCCGCGGTTGACGCCGCGAACGGTCACCGCCATCCCCGGCTGCAAGGTGAGCCCGGTTGGATTGATGATCGTCCCTTGATGCAGCTCGACACGGTCGACGAAACCGCGCTGGTCGCGCACCTGCATGCGATAGCGCCCATCGAAGGCGACGATCCGCCCGCGGATCACATCTTCGGCGGTTCCATAGCTCGGCTGCGCATACGACGGCGCCGCGCCCGCGGATTGCGCAGGCACCGCCATCGGCAGCACCGCCGACAGGAGCGTCGCGAGCGCGGCCGCCGCCGAGCGGACAGCAAGGTTTCTTTGGATCTTCATTCCGATTGCTCCAACACCGAGCGTTTGCAGTACCCAACAGTATAGCGGATGCAGCGCCTAACTGCCTGAGAACCTGCCCGGTCGCGCGGGTCGCCCATGCTCCCCGAACGTTCGCACGTGCGCCGAGGCGCGCGACCGGCTGCGTCGCTGTGGAGCGTCGACACGTCGCGGCAACAGCGAGGCCACGAATGGGTGCCATGCTGTCCAGGGGCGCGGCGGAGCGCGCCGAACGGCCGAAATCCCGAGGGAGGTTCAGCCCTGAACGGCGATCAGCAACGCGAGATCAAGCACCTCCTCGACGTGGTCGCCGGCGGCGTCATGCGCTTGGAGCAAGAACTCGGCGGCGTGAAGCAAGAGCTCGGCGGCGTGCAGCAACAGCTGGGCGGCGTCGAGCAAAGACTCGGCGGCGTGGAGCAGACGCTGGTCGGCTTCGAGCAGAAGTTCGGCGGCGTCGAACTACGACTCGGGGGCGTGGAGCAAAGGCTCGGCGGCGTAGAGCAAAAGATTGTCGACGTCGATCAAAGACTCGGTGGCGTCGAACGTAGGCTCGGCGGTGTCGAGGGTAGGCTCGGCGGTGTCGAGGGTAGGCTCGGCGGTGTCGAGGGTAGGCTCGGCGGTGTCGAGGGTAGGCTCGGCGGTGTCGAGCGCGGGCTTTCCGCGACGACGACGCGCGTCGAAGCGGTCGAAACCGGTACTGGCGCGATCAGGACGGAGATGCACGCGTTCCGCGGCGAATTCGAGCGACGACTGGCGCGACTCGAGCGT
>JBOHTX010000280.1:0-2670 GCA_050733855.1 Vulcanimicrobiaceae bacterium | reverse complement strand
CGCTCAATGAGGCCATGCGCGGCATGACGTTCCGAATGTGGAGACGGTTGCCTGCCCGTCGGCGTTTCTGACACCACGCTGTCAGGCCTGGGTGAGAAGAGTTCCGGCGTCCGAAAGCGACGCTCCGGCGATGCACGTGGCGGCGCGCGCCGAAGCCTTACAGCAGTCTCCGCTCTTTGATGGCGAGGTAGGCGTCGAGCGCGGCGACCGAGAGCCGGGGCGCGGGAACGTCGACCACCACGATGCCGCCGGAACGTAACTGTGCGAGTGCCTGCGCGCGGCGGTCGGCGAGCGACAGCGCGACGGCCGTCCGGTAGGCTTCTTCCGGGTCGCGAGGCGGCGCGGCGAGCGCGCTCGCGAGCACCCCGTCGTTTGCCAGCGCGGCCAGCACCAGGTGACGCCGCGCGAGCGCGCGCAGCGCGACGATCAGCGCTTGCGACGCGACCGGATCGATCACGTCGCTGAACACCACGACCAAACTGCGGCGGCTGCGCGCGCGCCCGAGTTCGAGGAAGATCGTTTCGTAATCGGGTTCTTCGAGGCGCGGTTCGATCTCGAGCGCGGTCCGCACGAGCGCCTCGATCTGGGCGCGACCCGCACGCGGCGCCAGGTTCGCGAGCGGTCGTGCGCCGTACGCGAGAAAACCGACGCGGTCGCCCGCGCGCTCGGCGATGGTCGCGGCCGAGAGCGCAGCGGCGAGCGCGTATTCGAAGCCGCGCCGGTCGCCTGCCCGGGCCCACAGCGCGCGTCCGCAATCGAGCGTCACCACGACCGTTTGCCCGCGCTCGACTTCGTGCTGCACCACGATCGGGCGGCCGCGGCGCGCCGTCGCTTTCCAGGCGATCGCGGAGAACGGATCGCCGGGACGGTACTCGCGCAAGCTCTCGAACTCGGTTCCGAGTCCCCGACGGCGCAAGCGGCGCAACCCGCTTTCGACCAGCGACGCGCGCTGCGCCAGTCGTCCGTAGCGCTCGAGCGCCGCCAGATCGGGGAGGACGCGCACCTCGATCGCGCCCTCGAGCGCGAAGCGTCGCCGCACGAGTCCAAGCGTGCTCTCGGCCCAAGCAAACGCTGCGCCGAGCTCCGCTCGGCCGCGGCGCACGGCGCGCAGCGGCCGTTCGTAGGCAAACGTGGACGCCGCCGGCAACTCGACCGCGCAGTGCTCGTCCTCGAAGGCGAGCAGCGCGCAGACCGGTTCGAGCAATCCGATCCGCACGCCGAGCGGCGCGCGGTTCTCGAGCGCGTAGCGCAACGCGCCGCGCGCGCCGAGCGCGAGCGTCTCGAGCGGTTCGCGCGCGATCCGCAAAGTCCGCACGGATGGTCCGAGCGCGAGATCGACCGCAACGAGCGCGACGAGCGCTGCCAAGACCACGGCCGCGACCCAGGCAAAGGCTGCGAACGCGCTTGCAAGCGCGACCAGCAGCGCGATTGCGAACAGCGCGGCGACGGTGCGCGGCCCGGGCCAGATTGCCGGCGCAACCGGCCGCATCAGGCGCCCGCGGTCACGCGCGCGGCGCCGGCTCGACGATCTGCGGAACGGGGACCGTCGCCAGGATGCGCGCGAGCACGCCCTCGGCGCTCGCGCCCTCGATTTCCGCCTCGGGTTCGACGGCGAGCCGGTGCGCCAGGACCGCGTTCGCGCTCGACTTCACGTCGTCGGGAGTCGCGAAGCCCCGCCCCTCGAGCGCGGCCGCGGTCTGCGCGGCGCGCACGAGCGCGAGTGCGGCTCGCGGGCTCGCGCCGAGCGACAGCTCGCGCGCCGAGCGGGTTGCGGCGGCGATCTCCTGCACGTATCCGACCAGCGGCTCCGCGACGAAGATCGTGCGCACCACGGCGCGCGCGCCGAGCAGCTCGGCCGTCGTCGCCACCGCGACCACGCCGTCGGCCGCGAGATCGCGCGCATCGAAGCCTGCGGCGCCGCGTGCGAGCAGCGCCCGCTCCGCTTGTGCACTGGGATAACCGGTCTGCGCGCGCGCGAAAAAGCGGTCGAGTTGCGCCTCGGGCAGCGGATAGGTCCCTTCGAACTCGATCGGATTCTGGGTCGCGCAGACCATGAAGAACGCGGGCAGCGGATGGCGCTCGCCGTCGATCGTGACCGCGCGCTCCTCCATCGCTTCGAGCAGCGCCGATTGCGTTTTCGGCGGCGTGCGGTTGATCTCGTCGGCGAGCACCACGCTCGCGAAGATCGGCCCTCGCCGCAGCGCGAAGCGCGCGCTCTCGGCATCGAAGATCGTGGTCCCCACGACGTCGGAGGGCAGCAGGTCGGGCGTGAATTGAATGCGGCGGAAGTCGGCCTCGAGCAAGCGCGCCAGCAGCCGCGCGAGCAGCGTCTTGGCCGTTCCGGGAACGCCCTCGATCAGCAGATGTCCGTCGCCGAAGAGCGCGAGCAGCAGGCCCGCGATCGCGGCTTCGTTGCCGACCACGATCCGTTCGATCGCGGTGCGCACGCGTTCCCCGAGCTCACGGACCCCGTCGGCCACCGCGTCCCTCCTTCCAGAGCGCCCAGCCGAGCGCGACGCCCGGCACCAGATTCGCCGCCGCATTCCGGTCGGCGCGTGCCAGGCCTTCGAGCGCGATCAGGCGCACACGCTGGTCTTCCTCGAGTGCGGCCTGGAGTTCGGCATCGGGCGCATCGGCTGCCAAGCCGCGCGCGCGCGCGAGCGCGCGATG
>JBOHTX010000279.1:0-2678 GCA_050733855.1 Vulcanimicrobiaceae bacterium | reverse complement strand
GCGTCGATGCGAACGCGAGCGGATCGCCCGCACCGGCGCAATCGACCGGCACCCGGCGCGCCAGCAAAGCCGCGATGTACGGCTCCGCCGAGCGCAGCGAGCGCAGCACGAGCGCGAGTTCGCGCGGCGGCGTCCCCGCACGGATCCGTTCGGCGAAGCGCGCGGCCAGCTCGCGCGCTTCGCCCGCGACGTCCTCGCCGCGCACGAACTCGACCGAGCGCGGTCCGGCGCTACGGACGTTGGGAACCGGCGCGCCGAGAGCGATCTGCGCCGCGCGCACGAGCGTCGCGTCGCCGCGGTAGCGGCCCTGTAACTCGACGGTGAGCGCGGCACGCCCGAGCAACTCATGTGCCCGCGCGCCATGCGAGAAGCCGAGCGTTGCCTGCTGCGGGTCGCCCGCGACCGTGAGGCCGCCAAGGTCCGGCCCAAGCAGCGCTGCGAGCAGACGCGCTTGCGCCGGCGTGCAATCCTGGGCATCGTCGACGAACAGCGCACGCGGCGCCAGGCTCGCGCGCTGCTCGGGCGCCGCCTGCGCAAGGCAGCGGCCCGCCTCGCAGACGGCATCGGCCGGGGTCAACGCTCCGACCTCGACGGTCGCGGCGAGCAACTCGCGATAGAGGTGCGCAAGCAGTTCGACGAGCGTCGCCTCGCGTTCGTGCTGGCGCGCGAGTTCGCTCGAGTCGACGCGCAAGGCCGCGTGTTCTTTGCGGTCGAGCCGATCGAGCAACACGACGTCGGCCAAGTTCGGGGGTGCGCCGGCGAAGCGGGTCGCGCCGCGCAAACCGGCTCCCCGAAACTCTTCGGGCGAGACGAGTGCGGCGCGCAGTTTGCCGATCAGCCGGAAGGCGGCGCGTGCGAAGCGCTCGGCCCGGCCGAGCCCGGCGACTTCGAGATCTTCGAGGTGCGCAAGCTCGGGCACGTCGCGCGCGCACAGGCGAGCGACCGCGCGTTCGAAGCGCGCAAAGGCTTCGTATTCGCCGAGCTCGCGGACCGGCGGGCCGAGCGCCGCGAGCAGACGAAAGGCGAGCGCGCCGAAGCGCTCGCTCCCCGCGAGCACGACGACTTCGCCGCCGCGCTGCAGGGCACGTTCGACGCGCGCCGCCAGAACCGTACTCTTTCCGGAACCGGCGCCGCCGACGATCGCGAGCGAACGCTCGAGGGGCGCTTCGAGCGCGCTGCGTTGCTCGTCGTCGAGCACTCGATCGTGCGCGATCACGGGCCGAAGCGCTCCGGCCCGGCCGGCGGCCGCGCGCGACAGGCATTGCGGTAGGTGCAGAAGGTGCACTCGTCCGGGTCGCTCGTGACGGGAAAACGGTCGAGCGGCTCATCGGCGAGCCGGCGGGCGAGTGCGACCATCTCGCGCCGCGCCGCTTCGAGTTCGTCGATCCCGATCGCGCCGGTTTTCCGATCCCAGCGCAGCGGCGCCGCGCGCAGCGGAACGACTTCGAGTTCGATCGGCGCAACCTCGAGGGTCGCATCTTTGAGCGGAACCAGCGCCAGGCGGGTGACGCGCGCGCCCTGCAGCGTCTTGCCCCAATAGTAGAGCGGAAGCTGGAAATCGAGAAAGGCCGCGACCCGTTCGCGATAGCGCGCTGCCGAATCGGCGATCGTTCCGGTCTTGTAATCGACCAGCGTCAGCGCGCCGCTACGCTCGTCGCGGTCGACCCGGTCGATGTAGCCGATGAAGCGATAGCCCTCGAGTTCGAGTTCGACCGTCTCCTCGGTACCGACGACGCGAAAGGGCTGCGTGTGTGCGCGCTCGAGCAACCAGTCGAGGTAACGGCACGCCGTACGCAGCGCCCGCCGGCGTGCCAGCTCCCATTCCAGTTCGCTCGGGAAGGCGTTGCGATAGCGTTCGAAGGCCGAGCGCACCTCGGCCTCGAGTGCCGGCCCCAAGCGCGTGCCGGCCTCCGCATCGAACGCGGGATACGCTTGATGGAAGCGTTCGAGTGCGAAGTGAAAGGCCGAGCCGTAGGCCGACGCCGGCGAGCCCGGATCGTCGACGGCGGCGCAGACGTACTTGTAGAACCACTTGCGCGGACAGCCTGCGTAGGTCGCGAGCGCCGAGGCACTGTAGCGCATGCGCGCGCGCTCGATGTTGCGCGTTTCTTCCGGGGACTGCAGCGAGAGCTCGGGCTCTCCGGCCGGGGGCGGAATCGCGAACGCTTGCGCGGCGAATTCGCTGCCGCGCCCGGCAAGCCCGTCGGCGAGTGCGTCGAGCAGCCGCTGCGCACCGGAGGAGCGCAGGCCGTTGCTTGCCGCGACACCGTCGCTCGCTGCACGCTCGAGCGCGCGCAGCGTCGCCTCCACCGCCGGATCGGCGAGGGCGTCGAGTTCGAATCCGCGCACGATCGCGCTCAGCAGTTCGCTCGCCGAAGCGTCGCGCTGGGCGAGCGCCCGCATATCCGCGAGTGCATCGAAGAAGCGCCGCGCAGCCTCCGCTTGGGCGCCGAGCGGCGGCGGCTTGCCGTTCGCGAACGTCTCGGCGAGCGTCCCGCGTTCGCCCGCGAGCGCGCAGGCGCTGCGCGCCGCGAGCGTCGAGAGCCCCGAGAACGGCGCCACGGCGAGCCTGCGCGCGGCCGGCTCGCCGGGCGCAAGCGCATAGCGCGCCGCTTCGCGGACGAACGCGAGCAGCGGAACGGCGAGCGAGTTCGACATCGAGCCGTGCTGCGCTTCGG
>JBOHTX010000278.1:0-2689 GCA_050733855.1 Vulcanimicrobiaceae bacterium | reverse complement strand
ATTCCGAGCGCCCGCTGATCGCAAGCGTGATCGCGAACCGCCTGCGCTTGGGGATGCCGCTGCAGATCGACGCCTCGCTCGAGTACGCATTTCCCCGGCACCGCACCGTCATCACCGAAGCCGACCTTCGGCACGATACGCCGTACAACACCTACACGCGCCTGGGGCTGCCGCCGACCCCGATCGCTTCGCCCGGAGGCGCCTCGCTCCGGGCGGCGCTCCATCCGGCGCATACCTCGTACCTCTATTACGTCTACGCCGGGAATGGTCGGCACGTGTTTTCGCGAACGCTGGCCGCACACCAGGCGAACGTCGCGCGTTATCTGCACTGAGCGAGGAGGCCTCCGATCGACGCTACCAACGGCGCAGCCCCAGGCGGTCAAGCCCCCGCAGCGGACGAATCGTCGCGCCTCGAGCTGCGCGATA
Source organism: Vulcanimicrobiaceae bacterium (assembly GCA_050733855.1). GTDB lineage: Bacteria > Vulcanimicrobiota > Vulcanimicrobiia > Vulcanimicrobiales > Vulcanimicrobiaceae > JBOHTX01. Next base: position 2,263 of record JBOHTX010000278.1, on the reverse strand, counting down.
CGCTGGTCATGGAGTTACGCGACGGCAAGCGGTACGACTTCGAGATCGTGGGCTTGGTCGAAGACGACGAAGGCCACGGCTTCGCGATCGCGTTCTGTGCGGCGGCCGACGAGTTCGCGGTGACCGACGAATACGGAACGCTGCTCGAGGACGAAGCGCTGGCCCAGGAGATCCTCGACGATTTCTTCGTGCTCGCCGACGAATCGGCCGGCGAGGGCGGTGAAACGGCCGCCGGCGGCGATGCCGGCGGACGGAGCGAGTAGCGCTTCCGCGATGGCCGCGCGCGTGCTGTTTCTCTCGGCTTCGGTCGGGGTCGGGCATACCGCGGCCGCGCGCGCGGTCGAAGGCGCGCTGCGCGCGCGCGATCCGTCGGTCTGCAGCGAGACCGTCGACTCGTATGCGTATGCGGCCAGCATCTTCGCCAAGGTCGTGGCCGACGGCTACATCGGGATGGTCAAAACCGTGCCGCAGGTCTATCGCTACCTGTACGGCCGGGTCGAACGCTCGCGCGAAGTCCCGGCGCTGCGCCGCGCGGTCGGCCGCTTCGCCGCGTCGAACTTGCGGGCGCTGGTCGCGAGCGAGCGGCCCGATCTGATCGTCTGCACGCATGCCTTTCCGTGCGGCGTGATGGCCGAATACAAGCGCCACTTCGATCCGAGCGTCAAGGTGGTTGGGGTTGTGACCGATTTCGTCGTCCATCCGTTCTGGATCTACGGCGAGGTCGATGCCTATGCGGTCGCCACGCCCGAGATGGCCGCCTGCTTGCACGCCCGCGGTATCGCACCCGAGCGCATCGTGATTTCGGGGATCCCGATCGATCCGCGCTTCGGGCAGGCGCGCCTCTCGCGCGAGCAACTACGCGACGAGTTGCGGCTGCCGCGCGATCGCCGCATCGTGCTCGTCATGGGCGGGGGCGTGGGGCTCGGGCCGCTCGAGCGGATCATGCGCGCGCTCGATCGCGTTCGGACGCCGATCGCCGCCGCCGTAATCGTCGGCCGAAATCCCGGCCTGGAACGGCGGGTGCTCGCGGCCGCCGAGCGGACCTCGTACCCGCTGCGCGTCTACGGCTTCGTCGACAACGTGCACGACTTCATGCACGCAAGCGACGTGCTGATCTCCAAACCCGGCGGCTTGACCTCGGCCGAAGCGCTAGCCGCCGGCCTGCCGATGGTACTGGTGCGTCCGCTCCCCGGTCAGGAAGAGCGCAACGCCGAATACCTGGTCTCACGCGGAGCCGCGTTGCGTGCGCCCGACGACGAGCGGCTCGCGGCCCGCGTCGAAGAGGTTTTCGCGGGCGGCGAGCCGGCTTGGGCGTTACGCTCCCGCATTGCGCAGATGCGGCGTCCCGACGCGGCGCGTCAGGTCGCCGAGCGGCTCGCCGGCCTGTTGGCGCCGCAACTCCTCGCGGGGGTTCCGGCCTACTTGCGCTGATGCAGCCAAATCTGGTTGCCGTCGGGGTCGCGCACGACCGAAATCCAGCAGTTCCCCAAATCGTGCAACTCGCTCGCGTCGATCCCGCGCCCGACGAGCTTGGTTCGGAACGCCGCGAGGTCGTCGACTTCGAGCCCGAGCGACTGCGCGCTGCCGGGTTTCCCGACCTGTTCGAAGTTGCCCACGCCGAAGGTCGTGCCTGCGACGTCGAACTCGACCCAAACGGGCGACGCGAGTTCGCCCGGCGGAAGCCCTAAGACATCGCGATAGAACGCAACCGCGCGCTCCATGTCGGTGACCGGATACATCGTAAAGGCCTGCGCCGTGATCGCCATGCGCGCCGGTTCCGTTTCGGGTGCTCGAAACCTCGTCAGCCGCGGGGCAGGCGCCGCAAGCCGGCTGCGCCCAGACTGAATTCGAACGCGGCGAGCAGCATGGCGCAGCGCGGTCCGAGGCCAAGCGCGTGCGCATCGGCGAAGCGCACGAGCGGCGCCGCCAAAAGCGGTGCCGCGACTTGCGGGAGCGTGGTCGCAATATTCCAGATGCCGAGCCCGGTCGCGATAGTAGCGCTTGGAAGCAGCGTGTTCGCGAGCGCCCAATCGGCGGCAGCGAACGCTCCCCAGGCGAAGCCCGCAGCGGCGGCGGCGGCGAGCGCTGCCCAGAGGCTCGTGACGGCGGCGAGCGCGACGAGTGCGAGGGCGATTGCTGCGACCGCAAGCGACGCGAGCGCGCGCTTGTCGAAGCGGTCGCTCGGCGCGGCGGCTGCGAGAGCGCCGCCCACGCCGGCCAGCGTGAAGGCGAGAAAAACGAGCGCGGTCTGGGTGGTGACGTC
>JBOHTX010000277.1:0-2762 GCA_050733855.1 Vulcanimicrobiaceae bacterium | reverse complement strand
TCAGCGGCACCTCCGCCGTCGGGATCAGAAAGAGTTCGCTTTCGGGATCGTGGTACATCGCGTCGGCGAATTTGCTGAGCTGGCCGGTCGCCCACATCGTTTCGCGGCTCACGAGCAAAGGCGGCGCGATCTCGAGGTAGCCGCGCTCGCGCGCGCGGTCGAGAAAGAAGGCCGCGAGCGCACGCTCGAGCCGGGCGGCCACGCCGCGCAGCACCGCGAAACGGCTCCCCGAAAGTTTCGCGGCGCGCTCGAAATCGAGGATCCCCAGACGCTCGCCGGTCTCCCAGTGCGGCAGCGGCGCGAAGGCGCGCGCGGGCGGCGGACCGGAATCGCGGACGAGCAGGTTGTCGTCGGGGCCGGCGCCGTCGGGAACGGAGGCGTCGAGCAGGTTTGGCACGTCGGCGAGCAGCCCGTCGATCTCGGCTTCGAGTGCCGGGATCTCGCTCTGGGCTTGGGCGATCGCGCGCTCGAGCGCCTCGAGGTCCGGGCGTAAGCGAGCCGCTTCGGCGGTGCGGTCGGAGGCGCGTGCGATGGTCTGCGTCAGCGCGTTCTTCTCGGCGCGCAGCCGTTCGCTGCGCGTTCGGGCGGCGCGCAAGCGCTCGTCGAGTGCGAGCACCTCGTCGACGTAGGCTGCTCCCGCCGGCCGGCGCGCGGCGATGCGGCGCACGCGTTCGGGATCGCGGCGTAAAAGCGCGAGCTCTTGCATGCGTCCTGGGATTACGGTCCCGCCGGCAAAGTCCCCAGCGCCGGTGCGGAGCCGGGCCGAGCGCGGGGCACCCGCGTACGCGAAGCGAAGCCCGCGCCCATGCGCGATGCAGAAACGCTCTCCCCGCAGCGGATGCGCGACGGGCGTACGGTCGGCTTCGAAGCGGAGCGGCTGCTTGCGCCGGACGCGGCCGTCGCGCTCTACCTGACGCGTGTGCGGCCGCAGCCGGTCGGAGTCGAAGGGGTCGCGCTCGCCGAGGCCGCCGGCCGCATCTTGGCTGCCGAGGCCCGCGCCGATGACGACGTGCCGGCCCACGACCGCTCGACCATGGACGGCTTCGCGCTCCGTTCGGCCGAGGCGCGCCCCGGTGCGCGGCTGCGGATCGCGGGTGCGATTGCGATGGGGGCTCCGCCGCCGCGCGCGCTTGGGCCGGGCGAGGCTTTTCGGATCCCGACCGGCGGCGCGCTCCCGGAGGGTGCCGACGCGGTCGTCCCGCTCGAGGACGTCGTCGAATCCGACGACACGATCCTGCTCTCGGAGGCGCTCGACGCAGGCGATGCGGTCGCCCCGCGCGCCGGCGACATCCAACGCGGCGAGTGCGTTCTCGCGGCCGGCCGCCGCCTCGGGGGCCCCGAACTCGGCGTGCTCGCGACCCTCGGGATCGTCCAGGTCCCGGTCTTCCGGCGGCCGCGCATCGCCGTGATCTCGACCGGCGACGAACTCGTCGGGCCGGCGTTGCGCCCGGCCGTCGGTCAAGTGCGCGATTCGAACCGCTATGCGCTCGGGGCGGCGCTCGAAGCACTCGGCGCGAGCCCCGTCCACTTCCCGTCGGCGCGCGACGACGCGGCGGCGCTGCGAGCGGCGCTCGAGCCGGCGCTCGCCGGCTGCGACGCCCTTCTGCTGACGGGCGGGACCTCGGTCGGCGGGCGCGACCTCGTTCCGGCCGCCGTCGCCGAACTGGGAGCGCCGGGCGTCGTGGTCCACGGCCTGCGCGTGAAGCCGGGAAAGCCGACGCTGCTGGCGGCGGTCGGCCGGAAACCGGTGCTCGGCCTGCCCGGAAACCCGACCTCGTCGCTTGCGATCCTGGAAGCGGTCCTCCGTCCGATCGTCGCGGCGCTAACCGGCGAACGCGATGCGGAGCCGCTGCGCATCCCCGCCCGAGCGGCGGCGCCCTTTGAGGGCCGGGCTGGCTGGACGTGGTTCGTTCCGGCCGCGCTGCGGGTGCGGCCTGCCGGGTTTGAGGCCGTCCCGCTCGCGATTCGCTCGTCGCACACGAGCTTGCTGGCGCGGGCGGCAGGGTACGTGGTCGTCGGGCCGGAGCGCTGGCAGATTCCGAGCGGCGCGCCGCTCGAACTCGTGCGCTTCAGCGGCGGCGGCGCACCGCCGGAACGTGAGCCCTAGGTGAAGGCTGCCGGTCGACGCGCCTGCATCGCGTTCGCCCTGTGTGCCGGTGCGGCCGTGCTCGGGGATTGCAGCGCGCGCGAAACGCAACAGGCGACCCACGCCGTCGGCGGCGCCGTCGTGAGCGCCGGCGCAGCGCTCGCCTCGAGCGGTCGCGCGCTTGCGAGTTCGGCGCCGCAGCTGGCTGCCGACGCGGCCCTGACGGCGCGCGTCGAGGCGACGCTCGTGCGCGTCGATCCCGATGCGGCGCTCCACCTGGCGGTCTGGGCGCAGCGCGGAGCGGTACATATTTCCGGCAAAGTGCGCAGCGCTGCCGACCGCAACCGCGACCTGGCGGCGGTTCGCGCGCTTCCCGGCGTCGACGCGCTCAGCGCGCAGATCGCGCTCGATCCGAATCTCCCGCACGTGCGCGCGGCGGTCGACGACACGACCCTCGCCATCGCGGTTCACGGGAACCTGATTGCGCGCGTCGGACTCGCGGCGACATCGATCTCGGTGAGTGCGGATAAGGGCACCGTCACCCTGCGCGGCAATCCGCGCGACGCCGCCCAAGCGCAAGCGCTGCTCGCGGCCGCGCGCGCCACGCCGGGCGTCAAGCGGGTCGTCGAGGCGTTCGCGCCCGCGCTGTGAGCGAGCGTCGCGCACTGCCGCAGCC
>JBOHTX010000276.1:0-2777 GCA_050733855.1 Vulcanimicrobiaceae bacterium | reverse complement strand
CGCACGCAGCTCGAGATCGAGACGAGCGCCGAATTGGCGGGCGCGAGCTTACGCGCGCTCGATTCCGGGTGGGCGAAGCGGCTGGCCGCCGGCCCGCGGGTCCGCGTGCTGCGCATCGTCGCGCGACGTGCGCGCACGGCGAGGCCGTAGCGCCGATGGGATGACGACGGCGGCGCCGCCGGAGACGAGTGCCCTCGTCGTCGGCGCGGGGAAAGACCTTTCGTGGGTGCGGCTCGCCGACGGCCGGCTCGTCTTGGCGCTGGCCTCGCGCAAGGGCGCGCGCACCCGCGAGACGCTCGTTCCGGGCGACCGGGTCGAACTCGCGCCGCTCGACGTGCGTTCGAGCAGCGACCGCGTCCACCACGCGATCGTGGCGCGCCGTCCGCGCCGCAGCGAGATGCGCCGGATCGCACGTGGCCGCGAGCGGGTCGTTGCCGCCAACCTCGATCTGGTCGCGATCGTCCACGCGCTCGCGGACCCGCCCTTCGATCCGCGCTTCGTCGATCTGGCGCTCGCGAGCGCGATCCACGACGGCCTATCCGCGATCGCCGTTTTCAGCAAACTCGATCTGGCGGAGCCCGAAGCGGTCGCGGCGGTCGCCGGGCGCTACGCGGCTGCCGGCGTCCCTGCGTTTCCCATCGACGGCAAACACGGGCACGGCGTCGCGCCGTTCGCCGCGGCCTGCGATTCTCTCACCGTTGCGCTCGTCGGACCGTCGGGTGCCGGCAAGAGCACGCTGCTCAACCGGCTCGGCGGCGATGCGAAGGTCGGCGAACTCTCGCGCCTGGGTCGCGGCCGCCAAACGACGACGATGCCGCACCTCGCCGCCGTCGGAGCGGGCCTGCTCTTCGATCTCCCGGGGGTCGCGAGTTACGCGAACGGCTTCGATCGACGCGATCTGCTCGCATCGTTTGCGGAGTTCGAGCCGTTCGCCGCCGACTGCCGCTTCGAGGACTGCGCTCACCTGAGCGAGCCGCGCTGCGCCGTCCACGAAGCCGCCGGGCGCGCTGCGCTCGACGCGACCCGCTTCGCAAGCTATCGCGCGCTCGCCACCGAACTCGGCCGGCGCGGCGCTCTCGCCCGCGCGTCAGCGTCCGCCTAGCGCGTGGTCGGGAAGCGGTCTTGCACGGCGTCGAGCGGATGCAACAGTGCGGGGGCCTCGGCGTGCGATTCCCACATCGCTTCGTCGGGCGTTTCGATTGCGAGCTGCGGCGGTGGATGCAGCACGGAGAACGGCGTGTCTCCCGCTTCGCGCCGCATCGCTCCGAGCCGCACGATCTCGGCGTAGGCGATCTTCGAGATGCGCCGGATGAAGGTACGGCCGACCTCGAGATCCGAGAGGCGGGTCGTCATCACCGCGATCACGTACGGCTCGCGGTCACCGAAAACGATCCCGACGTCGTCGAGCGTATCGTGCAGGGAACCGGTCTTGTGCGCGATCTCGACGTGCCTGGGCAGCGATTCGGGAAGCAGATCGTTGATCTGCTGGCCCGCGAGAATCGCGAGCATCGCACGCGAGGCCCAGGGGTCGAGCAGACGACCGCGCGCGATCCCGTCGAGCAAGGCCAGCATGTCGTGCGGGCTCGAGCGCAGGTCGTAGCGGACGGCGCTCGTATCGGTGCGCACGTCGCTGAGCAGGCGCGTCTGGTGGAGGCCGAGTTGCGCCATCGTGCGGTTGATGTTACGGCGGCCGACCAGCCGGATCAGCATGTTGCTCGCGGTGTTGTCGCTGTGATCGATCATGGCGTGCAGGAGGCCGCGCACGCTGACCGCGGTCCCGTCCGGCGCGTAGGCGAGCCGGCCCCAGCCGAAGTCGCGGTCGCGATCTTCGAGGTGGACGCGGCGCGAGAGGTCGAGCGTCCCGGCGACCAGTTGCCGGAACACTTCGACCATCACCGGGATCTTGATGGTCGAAGCCGCCGGCATCGCGGCCTGCGCGTTGATCCCGAGCGTCTCGCCGGTCGCCAAGTCCTCGACGGCGATCCCGACTTTGCCCGGCCCATGCTGCGCAGCGGCGTGCAGCTGCCGTTCCAAGGTCGCGAGCGGCCCGGCGAGTTGCGCGCTTTGCGCGCGCGCGCGCGAAGGCACGAACAGGACGGCGCATGCCAAAAGAGCAGCGGCACATGCGCCGGGTAAGCGGTTCCCGCGCGCGAGCATTACGGTAGTCATCGGCAGCTTGCGGGCCGCATCCTCCGTTGGGGCCGAACTTTTCGCGGGCTACTCGGCGTACGGGACGCCGTCGGAGGCCGGCGCGCGCACGCGGCCGGTTGCGCCGGCGAGCGCCACGAGCGCGGCGAGATACGGCAGCGCCTGCAGCAGCTCGCTCGGAATCGCGGCGCGCTGGAGGAAGAACTGCAGCGCCGAGAGCGCGCCGAAGGCGAGCGCCGCGCCGGTCGCGCCGAGCGGCGACCAGCGCCCGAAGATCACCGCCGCAAGCGCGATGAAGCCGCGCCCGGCGGTCATTCCCTCCGAATACAGATTCAATTCCCCGAGTGAAAGGTAGGCGCCGCCGAGCCCGGCGAGCATGCCGGTCGAGAGCGCCGCCCAGCTGCGCGTCGCGAGCACGCTGATCCCGGCGGCGTCGAGCGCCTCGGGCTTCTCGCCGGCGGCGCGCAGGTTCAGCCCGACGTTGGTGCGCCGGAAGACCCAGACCAAGAGTCCCGCGAAGGCGATCCCGAGATAGGCGAGCAGCGGCTGCGTGAAGACGCTGGCGCCGAGCACCGGGATCTTGTCGAGCAGCGGGATCGCGACCGTCGAGGGCGACCCGAGGCGGGGGT
>JBOHTX010000275.1:0-2777 GCA_050733855.1 Vulcanimicrobiaceae bacterium | reverse complement strand
CGCGAGTGCGACCGCGACCAGCGCTAGCACGGTCGCGAAGAGCCCCGCGCCGAGGCGCCGCGCCAGGGTCCCGGCGAGCAGCACGGTGCCGCCGGCAGCGAGCGCCGGGAGGGCCCGCAACCCATACAGCGAGTCGCCGAAGAGCGCCAGCGCGATCCGCGCCACGACCGCGATCAGGGGGGGCTGGTCGACGTAGCCCCACGAAAGGTGCTGCGCGCAGGCGATAAAATACAGCTCGTCGCGCTGGTAACCGTAGCCGCCGGCAATCGCGAGGTGACCCCCCACCGTTGCGATTGCAAGTGACACCATTGCGAGCGTCGCGGCGTTTACGGTGACGGATTCGCTCGCTACCGCCCGAGATGGAGAACGATGATCTACGGCTCGGAAGCTCACAAAGAGGCCTTTTGTCGCACCTTCATCGACACGCATCGCGCGTTCGTGCCGCGGGAACTTCCCTGGCCCGCGCTCGATCAGACTTCCATCGACCGGCTGCGTTCCATTCCCTTTTGGAGCGTCGCCTTGGCCTCCGAGCGTAACGCCGGCGAGATGGTGTCACGCTTCGCCCGGACGCTCGCCGATCCGGCGATCCGCGAGGCGATGGCCGTTCAGGGCGTGGAGGAAGAACGGCATGCGGCGCTGCTCGAGGCGATGCTCGAGCGCTACGAGATCCCGCTCGTGCACCGTTCTCCCAAGCCCGCGATCGCAAGCGAGCGCCAGTTCCTCGATTTCGGCTACGAAGAGTGCATCGACTCGTTCCTCGGCTTCGGCATCTTCGGCTTGGCCCGCCAGATTCAACTCTTCATCCCGGCACTGACGGACATCTTCGAGGTCGTGCTGAACGAAGAGGCGCGTCACGTCACCTTCTTCGTGAACTGGATCGCCTACGAGCGGATTCGCCGCGGCCGTAGCGCGTTCGCGTACCAGGCGCTCGCCACCACGCTCGGCTACGTGCGCGCCGTCATCCGGATCGTGACGACCTTCGCGCCCGGCGCCAAGGACGGTCAGAAGACGCAAGGCGTCGGCTTCGCGGCCGAAGGCGCGTTCACGCTGTTCGAAGACGTCACCTGGCGGCGCTTCTTGCGCTCGTGCGTCGATCTCAACGCGCACTACATGGCGCTGATGCCGCCCGAGTTGCTCAAGCCGACCGTCCTGCCGACGATGGCCACCCTCGCCCTTTCGCTCCCCTCGTTCCCGCGCCGCGCGCGCACCGGGGCGACTGCGTCGTAAGATGTGACCTCCACCGACCGTTCGACGGCCGCCGATCGCTTTTTCGAGCTGCATGCCGAGCGCGGCCGCGCGTTCGTGCTGCCGAACTGTTGGGACGCCGCGAGCGCGCGCATCTTCGAAGAGCAGGGCTTCCCCGCCGTCGGGACGTCGAGCGCCGGGATGGCGTTCGCGCTCGGCCACGCCGACGGCGAGCGGGTCGACGTTGAAGAAGCGTTCGGCGCGATCGCCCGGATCGTGCGCAGCGTGCGGATCCCGGTCAGCGCGGATCTCGAAGCCGGCTACGGTTTTGCCCCCGACGAAACGGTCGCGACCTTGGAGCGCGCCGCGGCGCTGGGCGCGGTGGGCTGCAATCTCGAAGATTACGATTCGGAAAAGGGCACACTGATCGCGACCGACGCGCAATGCGAGCGCATTCGTGCCGCCAAAGCACGCCTCGACACGCTCAGTGCTCGCTTCTTCCTCAACGCGCGCACCGACATCTTGCTCAAGGAGATCGGCGAGCAGGCGACCCGCGTCGAGCGGACGATCGCGCGGCTGCGCGCCTACGTCGCGGCCGGTGCCGACGGTGTCTTCGCACCCGGGACCGCCGATCCGCAGACGATCGCGACGATCGCCGGCGCCGTTGGCGCACCGCTCAACGTGCTCGCCGGCCCGCAGACGCCGTCCCTCTCCGAGCTGCAACGGCTCGGCGTCATCCGCGTCAGCGTCGGCTCGCGTCCCATGCTGCGAACGCTCGGCCTCGTCCGCGAGATCGCGCGCGAACTGCGCGAACGCGGAACGTTCACGTTCATGGACGGCGCCTCGGTCACGTACGTCGAAGCGAACGCACTGTTCACGCGCTAGCCGTCCGGGCTCCGCTTTCTGGTGAATGGTCACACGTGCTGCGCATAAGCGACAAGGCACTCATGATTCGCGTCGGGGCTGCGGCGTGCGGAGCGCGAGGCGGACTGTAGGATTCGGCAAGCGCTCCGAGAACGGCGGCGCTCTCGCCGATAGCGGAGGATGAACGATGCCGAGATTCATGGTCGAGCGAACCTTCCCCGATGGCTTGCACATTCCGACCAACCCGAACGGGACCAAAACCTGTCTCAAGGTGGTCGGGCAGAACGCCACCAACGGCGTGACCTGGGTGCATTCGTACGTGTCGGCCGACAAGACGAAGACGTTCTGCATTTACGACGGACCGGACGAGGCCGCCATTCGCGCGGCGGCGACGCAAAGCGGTCTACCCGTCGATAGCGTGACGCCGGTCTCCGTGCTCGATCCGTACTTTTATCAGGACTGAACGCCGCGAACTGACGGCGGTCGCGCGGGCGCGTTTACGCCGCCCGGGCGGCGGCCAGAATGCCGAGCGGCGCATCGCCGGCGAAGCCGCGGGCGTCCTCGCGGGCGAGCGCGAGCAGCTGGGCGGGCTCGGCGAGCGTGCCGAGTTCGGCGATCCGGTTCGGGTAGACGAGCCACACGCTCGGCATCGCGCGGCCGACGTCGCCGAAGACCGTCGTCTCCTCGACGATGCGCTCGAGGACGCTTCCGAGGCTCGCTCCGGTTGC
>JBOHTX010000274.1:0-2785 GCA_050733855.1 Vulcanimicrobiaceae bacterium | reverse complement strand
CGTAGGGCCCAGGCCGCAATCGAGACGGCGCAATCGTGGCTCGATCAGAGCGATCCGGCCAAGGGACAGGCGACCGATTTCCTGCGCGCGCAGAGCGAAGAACAGGCCCTGCGGGCGCGAACGATCGCCGCACTTGCGCCGGTCGCGGCAAGCAACGCCGACAAGCAACTGTTGGCCGACCTGCGCGGCGATTATGCAAGCGCTGCGCAGCACTGGGGCGACGCGCTCGATGCCTACCGCGCGGCGCTTGCGCTCGACCCGCACGATGCGAGCGCGCTCGCGGGCACGGCGCTGGCGGCCGACCGACTGGGCCGCTACGACGAGGCGCTCGCTGCCGACGAGCAACTCGTGGCGTTCTCGCCCAGGCACGTGGAACCGTTGCTCGACCTCGGTGAGCTTCAGGTCAAAGCCAAGCGCTATGCCGAAGCGAACGCAACCCTCGCGCGCGCTGCCACCATCGCGGCAGCGAACGTCAAAGCGAAGCCGCACGACGAACTCGCACGCCGGCTGCTCGCGTTCGTGCACCTCGATGCCGGACGCGCTTTCGCGGCGGCCCGCGAGGTCGAGAACGCGCTCCACGCGTTCGCGCGCTCGCTCGAACTCGCCGGGCGCTTGCCGGCGAGCGACTCGCGCCACGACATGTACATCGAGGAAAATCAGGAGGCGATCGCCGCGCTCGGCATCGCTGCGCCGCACGGTCCGGCCAGCCTCTCGCTCGCACCCTGGATCGGTCCGGATCTCCCCGGCAGCGCGCCCGGGACGCGCAAGTACCGGTTGGTCGTCGCGGGCGGCTCCGGTCGCACGGTCGCGCTGCACGCGGTGCGCGTGCCCGCGGGCTGGGTCGCGGCTTTCTGCACCGACAAGGTCTGCGCGCCGAACCGCACCCAGTTCGCGCTGCCGTCGTCCGGCGTCAAAATCGTCGAGTTGACCCTCGTGCCGCCCTCGCCGACGGCCGCGACGCCGAAGGTACAGATCGTCGCCGTCGACGGCGGCCACATTTCAAGCGCAACACTTTAGGCCGGGCGCTCCCGTTCAACCGAGGAGCGAAGCGACGATGGGCCGGCGAGTGCCGGCCCGGGGGGCAACGGGGGGCACGCCGCCCCGTTTTCAATCGATGAAGCAAACCTCGAGGCGGTTGCCGTCGGGGTCCTCGAAGAAGAGCGCGTAGTAGCCTTCCGATTCGTCCGGGCCTTCGAGAGCCTTTGCGCCTGCGTTGCGGACGACCGCCGCGATCCGATCGACGTCCGCCCGCGTCTCGGCGGTGAAGGCCACACGCGTCGTTCCTGCGCGCTGCGCCGGATCGACGGTGAACCCGAACCACTCGCGCATCGGTCCGGGCTGCGAGCGATCGGCGTAGCTCGTCCATTCCTCGCCGGTACGACCGGTGAAGTCGAGCGCCCCGAAGAGCGCGTCGTAGAACGCCGTCGCGCGCGCGCGATCCGCAACCCGGACGTCGATGTGGGAGAGGAGCCGCCGCTCACCCGCGCGCCCTTGGCTGCCGCTCATCGGACGCGCAGCGTCCCGAGGCGCGAGCCGAGCAGCTCGCCGCGCCGGCGCCAGGCGGTCAGCGGCGAGAGGGTCGCGATCGTCGGGGGCGCCGCGAGGTGCCCGAGGCGCTCGCGCTCGGCTTCTTCGCGGATGTCGGCTTGGTGCTCGAGCGCCAGGCAGTGGATAGAACCGGGGTTCATGGGATCGTCTCCTTGGGTTGGGTAGTATCTGCCTAACAGTATACGCTGGTGATTAGTGTCTAGTCAAGTGTCTTAGAAGGTGCTATGATGCCCTCGATGCCGAACCCCGCCGCGCCGGGCGACCTTGAGATCGTCCGCACGTTTCTGAATTCGGCCGACCTCGAAGCCGGCCAGGACGAGATCGCGAGCCCGGACGCGCTCGCCGGCTGGTTGGTCGAAGCGGGCCTTTGCGCAACGCCGCCGGCTCCCACGCGGGCCGAGGTCGGCGACGCGCGCGACTTTCGCGAGGCGCTACGGGAACTGGCGTTCGCAAACTGCTGCGGCGAGGAGGTCGCGCCGGAGTCTGCGCTCGCCACGCTCGAGCGGATCGCGGCGCGCACGGCCCTGCGCCCGCGCTTTTGCGCGCCGAGCGGCGTCTGCGCGCTCGAACCGCTCGGAGAGGGCATCGACGCCGCCTTCGCGCGTCTGCTCGGAATCGTCTACCGCGCGATGGTCGACGGGAGCTGGCAGCGCTTCAAAGCTTGCCGCAAGACGAGCTGTCGTTTTGTGTTCTTCGACCGCACCAAGAACCGCTCGGGACAATGGTGCTCGATGGCGGTCTGCGGCAACCGCGTCAAAGCCCAGCGCCGCCGCGCCCGCTTCCGCGCCGAGCCGTAGCGCCGCCTTTTGTACCAAGCCATTGACACAGGCGCAGCGTTTGTGTTATGTGCATGCTACAATGTATTCGGAGCCGTTTATCGAGCGCCTTACCGTCCTGGCGTTCGCTGCGTATACCGCCGTCAACTTTGCCCTTCGGGGCGCAGGCGAGCGCGCGTCTGCCCCACGTGCCCTCGCGCGCGGCGGCGTGGCAGTGGTCGCGCTCGTATGCGCCGCCCTCGTTGCCCTCCGAATCGCCCCACCCGTCGTCGCCTACGGCGTCCTGTGCCTGGCGGCGGTAAGCATCTTCGTCATCGACGTGCTCGGGGAGGAACGTGCGCGCAGACGCCGGGTCGCATCGCTGGCCCCACGGCTTGCAGTCGCCGTCGTCCCGACCATCTGGATCGCAAGCGCTGTCGCAGCGGCGCTGCTGACGATTCCGTACGTCGTTCTTGCAGAAG
>JBOHTX010000273.1:0-2840 GCA_050733855.1 Vulcanimicrobiaceae bacterium | reverse complement strand
CCACGACCACGACCGCCGCTAGCGCGACGACCAGCACGATCAGTCCACGCACCCGCCCGAGCGCCTCGTCGTAGAGTTCGAGGCTCTCGCCGACTTGCACCACGACCCCGGCCGCGGGCTGCGGGTCGCTGCGGACCAGCAGCGTTCCGATGCGCGGCAGCGTCTCGAGCCGGTAGCGCGGTTGCAGAGTCCCCGAGAAAGGCGGCGGCCCCAGCGAAAGGCCGCCAAAATTCGCGCTCTTGTTTTCGGGGTAGCCGGCCAGGTTATCGATCTCGACGTAGGTCGTCGGCCCGGCGAAGTGTTCGAGCGCGCCGATCGAGGTCAGCGCGAGCGCGGTCTCCTGCGGGCCGTCGCCGAGCGCGCCGAGCGCGCCGCCGCCCGAGGCGAACAGCGAGCCGATGTCGCTTGCGACGCTGTCGACCTTGCTGCGCGCTTCATCGAACAGGATCGCGCGCAATTCGAGGGCGAGCACGACTCCCACGACCGCGATCACGCCGAGCAGCAGGATCGCGTAGAAGGTCGCGATCCGCCAACGCAGCGAGCGAAAGATCACTCCTTGAGCGCGTACCCGACGCCGCGCACGGTCGAGATCAGCTTCTCGTCGAAGCCGTCGTCGATCTTGGCGCGCAGGTAGCGGATGTAGACGTCGATCAAGTTCGAATCGCCCAGGAAATCGCTGCCCCAGACCCCGTTGAACAGCTCGTCGCGCGTGTGCACCTTATTGCGGTGCAACAGCAGGTACTCGAGCAGCGCGTACTCCTTGGCGGTCAGCGCGATCGCGCGCTCGCCGCGCTGCACCTCGCGGCGGTCGCGATCCATCACCAGGTCCTTGACGGTCAGCAGATTCGACTGCGGGTTGCGCTCGCGCAAGCGCGCCCGAATGCGCGCCAGCAGCTCTTCGATCGAGAACGGTTTGGTGAGGTAGTCGTCGGCCCCGGCATCGAGCCCGCCCACCCGTTCGGGAATCCGGTCCTTGGCGGTCAGCATGATGATCGGGACGCGGCTCTTGGCGCGCAACCGGCGGCAGACTTCCAGGCCGTCCATCCGCGGCAGCATCAGATCGAGCACCACCAGGTCCGGTTCCTTGAGCGCTTTCTCGAGCCCCGCGAGGCCGTCGCTAGCGGTTTCGACCAGGTACCCTTCGTGCTCGAGTTCGAGGCGCAAGACGCGCAAGATCTGCGCGTCGTCCTCGACGACGAGGATGCGAAAGCGTCGTTCTTCGTCGCTCACGCCATCCGGCCGCCCAGGCGCACGCCCAGACGGTCGAGCGAGAGGACGAGGGTCACCACCAGGCCGAGCACGCACCATCCGAAGACTGCGGGCGACGAAAGCGCCTCTGCGAAGGCGAGCGCGCCTGCCATGACGCCGCCGAGGATGCTCGGTTCGCGCGCGACGACGAGCGCGAGCCACGTTCCGACCGCGAGGACCGAAGCGAGCGCGACCAATTCCCAGGTGTGGAAGAGGCGCGTCGCGGCCACCGGGGCGTCGACGGTCGCGCGCAAGATCGCTTCGCGCAGGCCCGACGGCGGGCTTGCGAGCGGGAGCGCGAACAGCGCCCGGTCGAGATCGTCCATTTCCTCGTTCATTCGGTCACCAACGCTTTCCGCAACAGGTCTTTGGCGCGAAAGAGATGCGTCTTGACGGTTCCGAGCGGCAGGCCGAGGACTTTCGCGATCTCCTCGTATTGCCGTCCCTGCAAATGATACAACGTGATCACCGTCCGGTATTTCTCGGGCAGTTCGTCGATCGCGGCCCGCAGCCGGCGGACCTCGTCGGCCCGCTCGGCGACCGCCGCGGGGCCCGGCGACGGGTCGGCCCGTTCGGGGAACTCCTCGTACGAAAAGCGCTTGCGACGCCCAAGCCGGTCGCAGCAGGCGTGGTAGGCGATCGCATAGAGCCAGGTCGAGAAGCGCGCCCCGGGGCGGAAGGTTCGCAGGCTGCGGAACGCTTTGAAGAACGCCTCCTGGGTCGCATCGCGGGCCTCTTCAGGCTCGCGCAGGGTCCGCAAGCAGAGGTGGTAGATCGGACGGTCGTAACGCTCGACCAGAGTCGCGAACGCGTCGCGCTCGCCCGCGAGCGTGGCTGCAACGAGCGATTCATCGGACGCGCCGGCGGCCGATTGCTGGGAATCAGGGTCGAGGGCCAAGGCGACCACGTCGTCAGGTACGCTAGACACGGTCACGGGTTTCGTGCGGCGAGCCGCCGGACGAAACCTCGCGGCCGACGGACCGTACTCGGAGGGAACGTGCGGCGCCGGTCGCCGCCGAGGAGGCGAAAGGTGGACGAGTTTTTCCATACGATCATCGCGCTCACCGCGATCTTCGCCGTCTTCGGCTTCCCGATACTCGGGATTCTGGTGTGGCGGATCCTCGCCCACCGGGAGCGGATGGCAATGATCCGCAGCGGCGCGGTTCCGCCGGGGGGGTCGTGGCAAGGGACGGGATACGGCGCGGGCTACGGTCAGCCCGGCCCAGCTCCCGGGACGCCGCCCGGGGCGATGCCGGGTTACGATCCTTTCGGCGACCCCCGCGCAATGCGCGGCTGGATGCGCGCGCAGCGGCGCGCCTGGCGCCGCGGCTGCGGGCCGTACGATCCGGCCTCGGAGCTGCGCGGCGGGATCCGGGTCGCGTTCATCGGGCTCGCGCTCCTTATCGGCCTTTCGTTCATCGGCTACAGCGACGGCTCGATCAGCCCCGGCCCGTGGTTACTCGGCGGCCTGATCCCGCTCTTCGTGGGTCTGGCGCGGATCGCAAGCGCGCTCGCAGGCGGCGCGACTTTCGCGAACTTCGGCGGTTTCGTGGCGGGCGGCCAGCCGTTCACTCCGCCGCCCGGGCCGGGGA
>JBOHTX010000272.1:0-2843 GCA_050733855.1 Vulcanimicrobiaceae bacterium | reverse complement strand
CTGGCCTCGCTCTTTCGTTCGCGCGCGCTCGAGTTACGGCGGGTCGAGCGGGTTGCGATCTCGTCGGTCGTCCCGCAGACCGAACGCGAACTGGCGCGCGCCGTGCAGAGCGCGTTCCGGTGCGAACCGCAGTTCTTTTCGGCCGCGGACCAGACGCTGATCGAGGTGACGACCGAGCGTCCGAAGGAGCTGGGAGCCGATCTGCTGGCCTCGGCGATCGCGGCGCGCGCTCGCTTCGGGACGCCGCTCGTCGTCGTCGGCTTCGGGACGGCGACGACCTACGGGGCCGTTTCGCGCGAGGGCGAGTACGTCGGGGTCGCGATCGCGCCCGGGATTCAGATCTCGATCGATGCGCTGGTCGCCCGGACCGCGAAGCTCCCGCAGGTTGCCTTCGAGGCGCCCAACGGCCCGATCGGCCGCGATACGATCTCGGCGATGCAGGCCGGGATCGTCTTCGGGTTCGTCGGCCAGACCGAAGGGATCGTGGCCCGGATGCGGCGCGCGGTCGGCGAGGACGCGCGGGTCGTCGCGACCGGCGGCTTCGCCGAAGTGATGGCCCAGCACACGGCCGCGATCGACGCGGTCGAGCCGCACCTCGTGCTCGAGGGCCTCAAGATCGCGGCCGCGGCTCCGGCAACCGGAGAGCGGCGCTCTCCGCGCGTATAGAAGCGGGTTATGGAGCTCCCCGTCCTGCGGATTGGTAGCCACGCGATCTCGCCGCCGATCGTGCTCGCGCCGATGTCGGGCGTCACCAATCGTACGATGCGCGCGCTCTACAAACCGTTCGGCTTCGGGCTGACGGTCACCGAGTTCGTCTCTTCGAACGCGCTCGCGTACGGGTCGGCGCGCACGATGGAGATGATCGACCAGCACGGCGTCGAGAAGCCGGTTTCGACCCAGCTCTGGGGGAGCGAGCCGGCGGTGATGGCGCTCGCCGCGAAGGTCGTACGCGAGTGCGGCGCCGATATCGTCGATATCAATTTCGGTTGCCCGGCGCCGAAGGTCACCAAGACCGAGGGCGGCTCGGCCTGTTTGCGCGACGTGGCGCGCTGCGAAGCGATCGTGCGCGCGGTGGTCGGGGCGGTCGACTGTCCGGTGACGGTGAAGATGCGGCTCGGTTGGAGCGAGAGCGACCTCGTCTTCGTCGAGGTCGCGCGCCGTGCCGAGGCGGCCGGCGCGCAGGCCGTGACGCTGCACGCGCGGACCGCGAAACAGTTCTACCGCGGCCGCGCCGATTGGGAACGGATCGCCGAGCTCAAAGCGGCCGTTTCCGTTCCGGTGATCGGTAACGGCGATCTCGACGACGCCGACGACGTGCTCGCGCGAATGCGGACGAGCGGCGTCGACGGAATCATGATCGGGCGCGCAATCCTCGGCAACCCGTGGCTCTGCGCGCAGGTCGCCGACCGGCTGGCGGGCCGCCCCGCGCGGCCGCTGCCGAGCGCCCCCGAGCGCTTGCGCTTCGCGCTCGAACATTACGCCATGATGGTCGAGGAGTGGGGCGAAGCGCGCGCGGTCCCGCAGATGCGCAAGCACCTCGGCTACTACCTCAAGGGCTTTCCCGGCGCAAGCGAATTACGCGAACGGGTCGTGCGCACGCCGACGGCGGCCGCGACGGTCGCCGAAGTGGAAGGGGCGATCGCGCGCCTGGAAGCGACCGCGAGTTTGGCGGCGTGAGCGAACGTTCGCTTGCCGACGAGACGGTCGAAAACTATCGGCGCTTTCTCAACCCGACGCTGGCGCGGGTGATGAAGCTTTCGGGCAGTCCGGTCGCGGTCCGCGCGCACGGAACGACGATCGTCGGGAGCGACGGAAAAGAATACCTCGACTTCGCCGGCGGCTACGGGGTCTTCACGCTCGGCCACTCGCATCCGCGGGTCGTCGCGGCGGTCCGCGAACAGCTCGAACGGATGTCGCTCTCGAGCAAGACGATGTTCGAACCGCCGGTCGGCCGGCTCGCGCGCGCGCTGGCGGAGCTTGCGCCGGGCGAGCTTTCGATCTCGTTCTTCGCGAACAGCGGCGCCGAGGCGGTCGAGGGCGCGCTCAAGCTCGCGCGCGCGGCGACCGCGCGCACGGCCTTCGTTGCAGCCGACGGCGCCTTCCACGGCAAGAGTTTCGGCGCGCTCTCGGTCAGCGGACGCGAGCGCTATCGGACGCCGTTCGCGCCGCTGCTCGCCGACGTGCGCCGCGTGCCGTTCGGCGATCTGGAAGCGCTCGCCGCGGCTCTGCCGGGGGCGGCGGCCTTCATCGTGGAGCCGGTGCAAGGCGAGGGCGGCGTGCGCGTTCCGCCCGCGGGCTATCTCCCCGCAGCGCGCGAGCTGTGCACGCAGACGGGCGCGCTGCTCGTGCTCGACGAGGTGCAGACGGGACTCGGCCGTTGCGGCGCTACCTTCGCCTGCGAACTCGAGGGCGTCGTGCCGGACGTGCTCGTGCTCGCCAAGGGACTCTCCGGCGGGATCGTCCCGATCGGCGCGTATCTGACGACGCCGAAATTGTGGAACGCGGCCTACGGCAAGGCGCCGCTGCTGCACACCTCGACCTTCGGCGGCAATCCGCTCGCCTGCGCGGCGGCGCTCGCCGCACTCGAGGTCCTGCGCGACGAGCAGCTCGTGGAAAATGCACGGGCGCGCGGCGAGGAGTTGCTCGCGGGCGCGCGCGCGGTCGCCGCGCGGCATCCGCAGGTGATCGCCGAGGCACGCGGGCTCGGGCTGCTCGTCGGGGTCGAGTTGCGCAGCGAGGGCTACGGCGGGACGATCATCCCGGAGATGCTGGCGCGCGGCGTCACCGCCGCCTGGACGCTCAACGATCAACGTACGATCCGGCTCGAACCGCCGCTGATCGTG
>JBOHTX010000271.1:0-2857 GCA_050733855.1 Vulcanimicrobiaceae bacterium | reverse complement strand
CTCCTCGAGCGGATTCGCGCACGCACGATCCTGGTCGTCGGCGACCTGATGCTCGACGAGTGGGTGTGGGGCAGCGTCTCGCGCATCTCGCCGGAGGCTCCAGTCCCGGTGGTCGCGGTCGACGACCATTCGTTCACGCTCGGCGGCGCGGCCAACGTCGCCAAGAATCTGCGTGCGATCGGCGCGCGGGTGGCGCTCGCCGGGGCGGTCGGCGACGACGACGCCGGCCGGCAGCTCTGCGCGCTGCTCGATGAGAGCGAGGTCGAGCGCGGGGCGGTCGTCGCGCTCGCCGGCCGGCCGACGACCCGCAAAACCCGGATCGTCGCGCACAACCAGCAGGTCGTTCGCGCCGATTGGGAATCGGTCGCGCCGCTTGGGGCCACGGAGCGCGCGCATCTGGCCGCGCTCGTCGCTCCGCGCGCGCGCGCCTGCGACGGCGCGATCTTCTCCGATTACGCCAAGGGCCTCGCCTGCGAAGAACTCGTGAGCGCGACGCGCGCCGCTCCGCTCGTGACCGCCGATCCCAAACCGGCGAACCTTGCGCTATTCACCGATCTGTGCTGCGTCGCGCCGAATGCCGCCGAAGTCGGCCAGGCGACCGGGATCGCGATTCGCGACGCGGAGTCGCTCGAGCGCGCCGGTGCGGCGCTGCTCGCGCAGTTGCGCGCGCGCTACGCGGTGATCACGCGCGGCGAGCGCGGCATCTCGCTCTTCGGCTCGCAGGGCGAGCGGCTCGACGTCCCCGCGGTCGCGCGCACCGTCTACGACGTGAGCGGCGCCGGCGACACCGCGATCGCGGTCTTGACCGCGGCGCTCGCTGCCGGTGCGCCGATCGAACTCGCGACCCAGCTCGCGAACTACGCCGCCGGCGCGGTCGTCGAAAAACTCGGGACCGCGAGCGCCGATCCCGAGGAGATTCTGGCCCTGGTCGAGGCGGAGTCGCGTGCCTGAACCGGCTCCGCTCCTTTCGCTCGAGGAAGCCGTTGGCTGGCGCGAGCGGCAGCGCGCCGCCGGACGGCGAGTCGCGTTCACCAACGGCGTCTTCGATCTGCTGCACGCGGGCCACGTCGCCTACCTGGCATGGGCGCGCGAACAGGGCGATGCGCTGCTCGTCGGACTCAACGAAGATCTCTCGGTGCGGGCGCTCAAAGGGCCCGAGCGTCCGCTCGTGCCGTTCGCGGAACGGGCCGCGGTCTTGGCGGCGCTGCGCGCGGTCGACGCGCTGGTCGGCTTCGGCGAACGGACCCCCGAGGCGCTCTTGGAACGGATTCGGCCCGACGTGCACGTCAAGAGCGCGCAGTACCGGCTCGAAGATTTGCCGGAACGGATCGTGGTGCTGCGCGCGGGCGGCGAGATCCGTTTGGCGCCGCACCTGGCGGGCCGCAGCACGACCGACCTGATCGCCGAGGTCGCCCGGCGCTACGGTCCCTGAACGTGCGGATCGCGATCGCGAGCAACGGTCCGGGCGAACTGTCGGGCTGGGTGCGGCCGCTCGCGGCGGCGCTGCAGCGCGCGGATCCGCGCGGCGAACTCGCGCTCTTCTTCGTGCCCGACGATTTCGCGACCGGACGCGAACCGGAGGTCGCGCGCGCGCTGTTTCCGCGCGCGACGATCGTGCCGTGCGGCGACTACGTGCGTTTCGCGCTCGGCCGCCGGCCGCCGGGCGTCCCCGAGCGGGCCGACCTCGTCCTCTACCTCGGCGGCGACCTCTTGCACGCGGCCCGCTTGCGGGCGCGCCTCGGCGCTCGCGCGCAGGCGTACAAGTTCTCCCGGCGGCGCTTCGAACGAGTCTTCGAGCGCGTCTACGCCGTCGACGAACGGAATCGTCGCGCGCTCGAGCGTGCCGGCGTCCGGAACGAGCGAATCGACGTCGTGGGCAACCTCGCCGTCGACGGCGCGCTCGCCGAGGCGGCCGGCGCCTTCGCGCAAAGCCCTCCCGATCCGCGGCTCGCGCCCGGGACGATCCTCTTCATGCCGGGCGCGCGCAAGCTCGAAATCGCCAACGTGGTCCCGCTCTTCCTGGCCGCAGCCCTCGCGTTGCGGCGGCATGACGCGCTTCCGATTGCCTTTGCGCTCTCGCCGTTCACGCGCGATGAGGAGATCGAACGCGCATTGCGCGTGGGCGGGGTCGCCACGGCCTGGGGCGCGCGCGGCCGGCTCGTGCGCGAGGGCGAGTTGCGCGCGATCGTCGCCGATGCCGGCGGACCCCCGATCCCGGTCGTGCACGAGACGATGCGCTACGCGCCGCAGGCGCGCTTCGCGGTGACGATCCCGGGAACGAAGTGCATCGAGCTGGCCGCGCTCGGCGTCCCTGCGCTCGTCTGCGTTCCGCTCAACGCGCCGGAGGTTGCGGTCATCAACGGCCCGCTGCAATACCTCGACCGGCTCGGCGGATTCGGCCGCGCGCTGAAACGTTCGGTCGTGATCGGGCTCGATCGTCGCTTCGCCTTCGTGACGCAACCGAACATCGACGCCGGCGAAGCGCTGATGCCGGAACTGCGCGGGACGCTCTTTCCGGGCGAGATCGCGCGCCGGATCGCCGCCTACGCGCGCGACGACGCCGCGCGCGCTCGAGCGAGCGAACGCCTGCGCGCGCTCTATGCGGATCACGCCGGCGCCGCCGAACGAATGGCGCGCGCGATGTTGCGATGATCTCGCTCTCGGTCGTGATCGCGACCCGCGACCGCGCGCCCCTGCTCGCACATGCGCTGGCATCGCTTGCGGCGCAGCGCGATGCGCCGGCCTTCGAGACGCTCGTCGTCGACAACGGCTCGCGCGACGAGACGGCGGCGACGGTTGCGGCCGCCGCGGCCGGCGGCGCCGCGTTGCGCCTGGTAGCGCACGAGGAACCCAATCG
>JBOHTX010000270.1:0-2866 GCA_050733855.1 Vulcanimicrobiaceae bacterium | reverse complement strand
CGCGAGCGCCGCGACCGCGTCGGCGGCGAGTTCCGCCTCCGGCAGCGAGTGCACGTCGAGTTGCGCGGCCGCGAATTGCGCGAGCGCATGCGGCCGTGCGCGGAGGTCGCGCGCCAGCTCGGCGGCGCGGTACGGCGGTTCGAAGGCGGCGCTCAGACGGTACGGATAGCCGCGCCCGTACATGCGCGCATTGGCCGTGATCGCAAAGACCTTCCGCCCCGGCGGCACCTGCGGCAGCGCCCGGAACGGGATCGGCGCGAGCCGCACCGGCGGAGCAGCTACCCCATCCTCGATGCCGAGACCCCAGGTTCCGTCGCGCCAGATCTCGCCGGCGAGCGCATAGGCGGCCTCTCCCCGGTCGTCTGCGAGTACGAAGTTTTGCGGCGGTCCGGGATAGTGGGCGAGCGCCCGCAGCGCTTGGCCGACCGTGCCTGCGCGGTCGAGCGCATCGAAGGCGGTATAGCCCGAGCGGCCATCCAGATCGCTCGTCCAGGCGGCGACCAGTTTGGTCGCTCCGTCGTCTTCGAAGACGAAGCCGTGGCGCGTACGCAGATACGTGCGGCTGACCGGAGCGCCGAAGCGCACGAGGAAACGCTCGGTCCGCTTTTGCGCCGTCAGCCAGCCGCTGCCCGCGCGATAGCGGTCGCTGCTCGGCCCGTCGAACGTCTCTCGGAAGACGCGCACGGTCGCGACGGTCCCGTTGGTAGCGCCCCAAGCGAGGTGCGCGTTGTGTCCTAAAATGACGCCGGGGACGCCGGCCAGCGTCGCTCCTTCGACCGCAAACCCGGGCGCGGCGAGATCGACCAGATACCAAATGCCGGGGATGCGCAGTTGCAGGTGCGGGTCGTTGGCGAGCAGCGCGCGTCCGCCGTGCGTCAGCGCCGCGCCGGCCGCGTAGGCATTGCTCCCGCCGACCGAATAGCCGGCGCTGCGCTCCGCGATCGAGAGACCGGTCGCGGTGGGGAAGCGCACGGCGAGCGGCGGCAGCGGCGCGACCGGCGCCGGCGGACCGCCGACGGTCGGCGTGTCGTAGCGCGGATCGCTGATCGAGAAGAACGCATCCGCGCCGCGCGGCCCGAGCGCGGCGACGACCGCCGCGCGATTCGCCACGTCGTACCAGCTATCGGAGAGCGCGAGCACCGTCGCAAGCGAGACGACCAGCGCATCGCGCGCGCGGAAGCGCTCGGGACGGTAACCGAGCATCCGAAATTCGGGCGGCAGGGGCCGGGTCGCGATCGCGGCGTTGATGCCGGCTGCGAAGGCCGCAAGGTCCACGCGCTCCCTCGGCGGCAGCGCGCGTTCCTCGGCCGCTGCGATCCCTTGCGCGTCGATCCTCCGTGCCGCAATGTCGCTCTGCAGGGCCGCGGAGCCGAAGACTTCGGCCAGCCGCCCCTCGACCAGCCGTCGGTAAAGATCGAGTTGGAAGAGACGATCGGTCCCCTCGACGTACCCCTCCGTGAAGAAGAGATCGTGCTCGTTCCGAGCGCGGATGTGGGGGATGCCGCGTGCATCGCGCACGATCTCGACGGGTGCCCGGAGCGCGAATCCCGTGAGCGTCCCGCTCGGCACACTCACTCCGCTTCGCACCCCGGCCCAAACCCAGAGCACCACGGCCGCAGCGATCAGCGCGAGCGGGGCAACGATGGCGAGCGCGATCAGCAGGATCCGGCGGGCCGCCGTCACGGGTGGAACGGTTGCGATGGAGGCGGTTGCGGTGGTTGAAACGATCGGAATGGTTGAAAAGGCTGATCGAAGGTAAACGTGGGGACCGTCGCCGGGAAGTGAAAGTCGACGAAATCGAATTCCATCTTGGGGATGATCGTGTCGACCCCGAAGCGGAGCGGCTGCTGCGCGATGATCTGCTGCACGTAGGTGTGGTGATCGAGCACCACGTAGCGCACCAGCCACGGCACCTCGTCGTACGGCTCGCCGTTGAAGAGCCCGGCGACGGTGAGCTGCACCGTGCGGTCGTCGGCCGGATCGATCCAGAGGTCGCGCAGCCGATTGGTGCGCGGGTTCCGCAGCGGCACGAACGTCAGGTGAGCGGTCGTCGTGCCGTCGATGATTTGCGTTCCGGCGGACGCGATCTGGTAGTCCTGGGCGTTCGCCTGGACGGTCCCGATCGTTTGCAGCGGGGCGGAGGGATCGGAATCGGGCAGGGCAAGCGGCTGGCTGCCGAAGCGCGTCACCACCCCGAACGAATCGATCGGCGCAATCCGCGGCTCCTCGAGCCGGATCGGCTCGGCATCGGGGTTCGTATCGAAGATCTTGAGCCCAAAGATCGAGAACGGGATGCCGCGCAGCCGGCGCAGGTCTTCGGCGACGTTCACGATCCGGTGCACCGCGAGCCGGCCGTCGCTGCTGCGATACCAGACGTCCCACCAATTATCGAAGACGTGGCCGTGATGCAAATACCGGATCAAGGCGCCGTAACGAATGAACGGGGGATCGGTCCGCGCGAGCCAGCGCGCCTTGGCCTTCTCGAACAGCGCCTCGGC
This sequence comes from Vulcanimicrobiaceae bacterium, assembly GCA_050733855.1. Lineage (GTDB taxonomy): Bacteria > Vulcanimicrobiota > Vulcanimicrobiia > Vulcanimicrobiales > Vulcanimicrobiaceae > JBOHTX01. The sequence continues at coordinate 368 of JBOHTX010000270.1, read as the reverse complement.
ACGCGGATCGGAAGTCGGCGCGGCGCTCGGGCTCGGGCTCGGCGCGGGCACTCGGGCTGCTCCGAGGAGCAACACGAGCGCGCTCGCGAGAAGAAGCAGTCGGCGGGGCATTTGCACCGCGCTTTTCGCACCGGCGCGACGAATCCCGGGGCCGCCGAGTGGCACCGCCCCGTGTTGCGCGCAATCCATCTTCGGCAGCATTGGGGAACAATGGGCCGCCGAGTGGCGGCCCGGGGGTGAACGGGGGGCACGCCGCCCCGTTGTTCAACAAAACGCCGCCCCGTTGCTCACGGAGTCGGGACGCGCGCGATCAGGTCGGCGACGAGCGTTTCCGGATCGATTCGCTCGGTGACCGCCCGGTAATTGAT
>JBOHTX010000269.1:0-2908 GCA_050733855.1 Vulcanimicrobiaceae bacterium | reverse complement strand
AGTTGGTCGGCCACCGTCAACGCTACGCGGAAGTGCGGATCGAGAAGATCGAGTTGCCCGCCTAAGCCCGAGGCCGTGGTCGAAGTTCGGATCGCGGGGGACGGTTGGGGGCCGTCCTCGTTCGTTGCCGGCGGTCACGCGGGCTGGGATGAACCCGGCCACGACGTGCTCTGCGCGGCCATCTCGGCGCTCTTGCAGGCCGCTTGGCTTGGCCTCGCAGAGGTCGCAGTGGTCGCGGTCGAAGGCGAGCGGCGCCCCGGTCACCTCTCCCTGCGCTGGCCACCGGGTGCCCTTGCCGACCCGGCGGCCGCCGCGATCGTCGCGACCGTGGCCCGCTCGCTCGAACGGCTAGCGGAACAATACCCTGCGCAGCTGCGTATCGTGCGCGAGCGCGCGAGCGGTCCCCGCCCCGACGGGTACGAAGAGACTCCCAGGGCGAAAGAGGAGCGACCATGACCGATATCTTCAAGCCGATCGACGACGACCGCCCCAGCTTTGCAAATGGGAACAGCGCCAACTCCGGCCCCCCGCCGGATCCCGATTCGCCGAACGAAGCGGGCCGCACGTTGCTCTTCGGTTTGCTCGGTGGTCTCGTGACCGCGGCGGGCTACGCGATCTATACGCGGCTGCCGGACGAGCAGCGCGACAAGCTCAACGCACAGGTGCGCGGCCTCGTCGAGAGCCGCGTGAACGACCTCCGTTCCCGCCTAAATATCTAGGCGCAAACGCGGGTCGGGCTCCTCCGAGGGCGCGGGGGCGGCGCCGGGCGCCGTCCACTCGGGCGCGGCGGCCGGGCTCGCCGAAGAATCCGCGGGCGGCCCGACCTCGTCGGCCGCGCGCTCCATCTCGCGGATGAAGGATTGCGAGGTCATCTGAACGTCGCGCAGTACTTGCCCGGCACGGCGGGCGACCTTGGGCAGTTGCTCGGGGCCGAAGACGATCAGTGCAAACGCTCCGATCACGAGCGCATCGACCGGCGAGATCACAGGAATCCCCCGTTGCCATGCGCAACCAGGAGGTCCCCCCTCGCGGAAGGTCTCACCCGCAAAGGAACGGCTGCGAGCGCTTGAAGATCATTTATACGCGCGGAAACCGCACGGAAACGCTGGCGTCGATCGCGACGTTGCGCAAGATACTCGGCCGTTTCGTGCGTCATCGGGTCTTCTACGAGGTCTCCTCGCGCAACAAGCGCGGCCACGAATTTTTTTCGACCAAGAACACGTTCGTCGTCGGTACGATCGAGGTCGTCAACCGCGACTACCTGACGATTACGATCTTCGACGCTCACAATCCCACGCACAGCATCGAGATCCTCAACCCGTCGGCGATGCGCATCTACGATGAAACGCTCGGCAAAGGCTTTGCGGTATCGTTCCTGAGCGAGTCGCCGGGCGAGGTCGAATCGCGCTGCTATCTGCGCGATGAAGGCGACGAAAGCGAGCTCGGCGCCGTGCGTTGCGAACTCGAGAAGATCACGCTCCCGCAGCTCTTCGAGTACGTCGAGGAGCTTACGCACGTCCCGGGGGCCGTTTCGCCGCGAGCCGAGCCGACGATCTGAGCGCGCGCACCGCCTCGCCGCGATGGCCGAGGCGGCGGAGGGTGATCGCGAGGTTGCGGTACGCGAGCGCCGAGCCCGGGTCGACGCGGATCGCCGCTTCGTAGAAGTCGCGTGCGTCCTGGAGATCGCCGTCTTCGAGCAAGAGATTGCCGAGGTCGACGAGCGCATTGGCGTCGCACTCGTCGGCAGCGAGCGCGGCGGCGAGGCCGTCGATCGCTTCTTCGCGGCGCCCGAGCGCGATCAGCGCGACGGCCCGTTTGCGCTCGAGCAGGGCCGCGAGCGGTGGCGCCGGAGCGCCCAAGAGCGCGCGTTCGCAGGCGGCGATCGCTTCCTCGTGAGCCCCACGCTCGAGCGCGGCGACGGCTCGTGCGGCCGCATCAGGGAAAGGCGCGGCCCGGCCCGCGAAGAGCCGCCGCCACCTCTGGCCGAATCTCCCACCGGTGTTGCGCATCGATCTGGTCTCGCTCTTCCCCGAGATATTCGGCCCCGCCCTCGCCCTCTCGATCTTGGGCCGCGCGCAGGCGCGGGGCTTGGTCGAGGTCCGCACCCATAGCGTGCTCGACGCCCTGGGCGCGCACGAGCGTGCCGACGACCGACCCTACGGCGGTGGCCCGGGGATGGTAATGCGGCTCGAGCCGCTCGCTCGCATCCTCGATGGGATCCTCGCCGCCGCGCCGCAGGGGGAGCAGCGGGCGATCGCGATCGCGGTCGCCGGCGGCCGGCGTTTCACCCAGAGCGATGCGCGTCGGTTCGCGGCGCTCGAACGCCTGGTGATCGTGTGCGGGCGCTCCGAGGGGATCGACGACCGGCTCGCGGGCCTCTACCGTGCCGAGGAACTCTCGCTCGGCGACTTCGTCCTGACCGGTGGCGAGCCCGCGGCGCTCGCGTTCGTCGATGCAACCATACGACTGCTTCCGGGCGCGATCGGCGAGGCTTCGCGTGATGGCGATTCGTTTGCGCAGGGCCTCGAACTCGACGCGCCGGCCTTCACGCGGCCGCCGGTCTTTCGCGAGGCGGCCGTCCCCGAGGTCCTGCTCTCGGGCGATCACGCGCAGATCGCCGCCTGGCGCCGGGCCGAAGCCGCCCGCCGCAGCGCTCTACGGCGCGAGGGCGAGCGGCGCGATTGATCGGGCTCTGCGGCGCGTGCTATGATAGCCGGGTTGTCCAGCGAAGGGCGGTTCGTCGCCCCCTCCTGGCTTGGATTCCGCACGAGGGCGTGCGGTTCGTCGCCCCGCTCCTGGCTTGAAATCCGCACGAAGGCGTGCGGTTCGTCGCCCCGCTCCTGGCTTGAAATCCGCACGAGGACGTGCGGTTCGTCGCCCCGCTCCTGGCTTGAAATCCGCACGAAGG
>JBOHTX010000268.1:0-2920 GCA_050733855.1 Vulcanimicrobiaceae bacterium | reverse complement strand
GGATCGGGGACCGCGGCATCGAGCGTCTGCGGCGCGCCCCCGAGCGCAATCGTGCCGACGACGCGGATGCAGCCCCCGCGCGCCCGCGCGAGATCGAGCGTGTCGTCCGCATCCGCGGAGGAGGTCGCCGATTCGGCCGCGGCCGTGACCGCGTCGTCGATGACGACGACCTCCTCGGTTGCGGAGCACGGCGTCGAGGCCGGCGCGACCGTGCCGGCCGGCATCGCGCTCACTACCGCGGCGGTGCCGGCCTTCGCGCCGGGAGTCACGCGCAGATGGACGACGTTCTCTTCCAGATCGAGCGCGGACGGGATCGCGGCGTAATCGTAGGGATCGTCGTCGTGCGTCCAGCCGTCGGGATACGGCGTAGCCGCGATCGCGCTCGTATCGGTGTAGACGTCGTCGAGCGAACGGATCCCGAGCGCCGCGACCGCGCGCGCGACATCCGAAAGATCGGCCGCGCTCAAGAACGGGTCGCCGCCGCCGACCAGCACGAGTTCGCCGGGATACGCGCCGTTTGCGGGAACCTCCGGCGGACCGGCGAGCACGGCCCGCGTCGTAAAGCGAAAATCCGGCCCCAGGCGTTCGAGCGCCAGACTCCCGACCAGCAACTTCAGCGTGCTCGCCGGTTGAAACGCCACCTCGGCGTCGCGCGCGTAGAGCACGCGTCCGGTTTGCGACTGCACCGCGAAGATGCCGACGTGGGCCGATTCCAGGGCGGGACTTGCGGCCACGATGCTCGCGATCCGACCGCGCAGCGTTGCCACCTCAGAATCGGTCCACGAACTGCTCGCGAGCGGGGGCGCGCCCACGTTCGTTTCCGGCGGACCGGCTCGGCCGGCGGCACCCGCGGAGAGACCGATCGACACCGTGAACGCGATCGCGAGGCCGATGACGAGTGCTACCGCCCGCCCGCCGTTCGCCCGACGGGTCACGCGCTGGGCGCGCGCTCGCTGCGGGCGACGATCCGTTCGGCGATGAAGTTTGCCACCTCGCTCGGCAGGGTTCCGCGGCCGAAACCCGCGTCGTAACCGAGTTCGGCGGCCAGCAGGCTCGTCATCCGCGGACCGCCGGCGACCAGGATCAGCCGTTCGCGCAGCTCTTCGGCTTCGAGCAATTCCACGAGCGCCGTAAAGTTCGCGACGTCGCTGCCCTTCTGGGTCACCACCTGCGACGCGAGCAGCGCGTCCACGTCGTGCTCGCGCGCGTAGTGCGCCAGGTCCTCGACCGAGACTTGGCTGCCGAGGTTGTGGCTCTCGAACGCGTGGTAGCGTTCGAGCCCGTAGTCGCCGCGGTAGCCCTTCATATTGAGGATCGCATCGATCCCGACCGTGTGCGCGTCGGTCCCGATGCAGGCGCCGGCGACTCGGATCGGGCGGCCGAAGCGCTCGAGCACGAAGGCGTCGACTTCGGCGATCGTGCGCAGCTTGCTGCGCACGCGCGGCAGCGCGACGCTCGCCGGATCGAGCGTCACGGGCGTGCTTGCGTAGACGACGAAGAACGAAAAGCCGCTTGCAATCCGGCGTCCCTCGGCGACCGCGACCTCGCCGAAGCCCATCGCCGCGACCAAGCGCCGCGCCGCTTCGTCGGCCGCTTCGCTCCACTCGAGCGGGAGCGTGAACGAAAGCTGCACGCGGCCGTCGCCGAGTGTGTCGCCGTAGGGCGCAAGCGGAGTCTGCGCGCCGTTACGCGGGCCGTTCATCGTGCGGCGGGCGCGAGCGGTGCGAGCGCCTCTTCGAACGGATTCCAGTAGTCGGGCGCACGCTCGAAGACACCCTCGTAGCCGCGCCCGCCTCCGGGCGAACGCGACACGTCGGCGAAGACTTTAGCTTCGATCGCGGATCCGAGCCCCAATTCGGCGACCCGCGCCAGCGTCGCGCGTGCACCTTCGAGCACCAGGGCGGCACGCCGCGCGATCAGGCCATCGGGCCGGACCTCGAGTTCCTCGCCGAGCCGGCGCGCAGTCCGCATCACGTAACGCGCGTTATCGAGCGAGAGCGCCCGCTCGGCCAGTAGCGGTGTGTGGATCGCCTCGCTCATCATTCCGCACAGGTGGATCGTCTGACCGGTCGTCACGGAGACGAGGTTGAACAGCGCATCGATCACCCCTCCGCGGAAGATGTCGCCCGTCATGTGCTTGGTCGGCGGCATGTACTTGAGCGGCGCATTCGGGAAAATCTGACGCGCGAGCTGCGCTTGCGCGAGCGCCAGCAAGAAGCCGTCCTCGCGCTCGGGATCGATCTCGTAGGCGTCGCCGAGCCCGAGCTGCTCGTCCGGGAGCCCCGCCCGGTGCGCAAACGCTTCGTTGATGAACTGCGAGGCCAGGACCGCCGGCGCTTGTTCCACCGCATCGGCCGTGGTCAGGTAGTTATCCTCGCCGGTGTTGATGACGATCCCGGCCCGCGCGCAGAGCATCCGCGAGAAATGCTGATCGATGAAGGTCCGCTCCATGTTGATGTCGCGGAACAGAATGCCGTACATCGAGTCGTTGAGCAGCATGTCGAGCCGCTCGAAGGCGGCGCTCGCCGCGATCTCCGGCATGCACAGGCCGCTCGCGTAGTTGGTCAGCATCACGTAGCGGCCCAATCGCTCGGAGACCGCGTCGAGCGCCTCGCGCATGATGCGAAAGTTTTCTTGGGTCGCGTAGGTCCCGCCGAAACCCTCGGTGGTCGCGCCGAAGGGCAGGTAGTCGAGCAGCGATTGCGCCGTCGAGCGGATCACGGCGATGATCTGCGCGCCGCCCTCGGCGGCGGCGACCGCGGCGGTGCGGTCCTCGTAGATGTTGCCGCTCGCGACGATCACGTACAGCAACGGCGGCGGCAGTTGCGGCAGGCGGGCAAGGCATTCGCTCCGCTCCGCGCGGCGGCCGTCGATCCGGCGCAGCGCCGCCGCAACCGCCGACGCGAGCGCGGCGTGGGCC
>JBOHTX010000267.1:0-2920 GCA_050733855.1 Vulcanimicrobiaceae bacterium | reverse complement strand
CGCTTTGGGGCGGGCGGCCACGAGCGTCGAGAGCGGCGGCGCATACGTTGCGACGATCGCGGCCAGCGCCGCGAGCGCGATCAACTCGCGCCGGCGGCGCTCAAACCGAAAGAAATTACGCAGCAGAAACACCCTTCGCTCCTCCGATGCGCTCGTAGAGATCGGAGGGATGATCAACGTCAGCGCGGGCAGGTTCGCCCCGTCCCCCGGAGGTCCTTGAAGCGCTAGGCCACGCACGGCGCGCACGGCAAGCGAGCGTCACCGTCATCACGGATACAGGTGTTGGAGGCTGAGTGAAAATCCGATCGTACCGTACGACGGCTGCGCACCGACGAACTTGGGATTCGCGCCTACGTAATCGAGCGGCGCGAACGAACTGAGGCCCTGTACGCCGAAGGTTTGGAAGACCGTCACTTGCGCGGCGGTCGCTTCGCTCGGCCGCAACGCAAAACCGAACGTCTGGCGATATGGATAGCCGAAACTGGTGCCGTAGATCGCGCTGAGCCGCTTGCCGAGCACTTTGCGCGCGGTCACGCCGACGCTGCCGCTGTAGTCGACGGCCAGATCGAGGGTCGAGAGCCCGACCGCCTGTGCGACGCTGGTTTCGAGCGGCGCCAACAGCGTGCGCGTGAACTGCGCATTGGCAACACTGAAGGCTTCCTGTCCGACGCTCAGTTCGCCGCTCGGGTTGCGCTGCGCGAGTAAGGTCGGCGGCGTGCCGGCGAGACCGGTGCTTCCGAACGGAGTGACCTGCTGACTCGTTTGCCCGAAGAGGTTGCTCGCACCGAGTGCGGGCGCGCTCAGTAGCAGCCCCAGGATCTGCTCGCGGTCGTAGGGCGGATCCGAGCTGAGCGCGATCGCGAGCTTGTTGACCGGCCCGTGCAAAGCGAGGGTCACGTCGGCCGAGCCGGTGACGTTGCGCACCAAATTCGGATCGGGATTGAGCACGTGGGCGATCGCGTGTGCGTCGAGCGTCGGAACGAGGCCGAGATCCGGTTCGAAGCGGACGGTGCCGTCGAGCAGCCGGAAGACGGTGTTCACGTAGGCGAGCGTGCCGTCGGTCGCGGTGAACTTGCCGCTGAGCAGCGGCGCCGCCGGAGTTCCGCGGATCGCGAGCGCTCCGCTCGCACCGATATCGACGTTGGCGCTGCGGATGCGCACGTTCGGTCCGGCCGATAGGGTCAGATCGAGCCCGAGACCGCCCGGCACCAAGCGCGCCGGCGCAAGCGGCGTCCCACCGCTGCCGGTCGCGGCGGCGAAAGCCGCGAAGGGAATCGTCGCGTCGTGCAGCGCGAGCGACCCGACCAGCTCTGCCCGCCCAGCGGGGCGGCGCGAGAGCGCGAGCTCGCCGTCGATCTGACCCGAACCGTAGGCCGGGAGGTCGAGCGCGAGCGCCTTTGCGCGCAAGCCGAGCGCGTAGACGGCATTCTCGAACGGATGCGCGAGCGAGCCGTAGAAAAGCGTCCCCGAGCCGTCGAGCGTGCCGCCCCCCGCCGAGAGGTGCAGGCCCTCGAGTGCGGCCGAACCGGCTGCGAACTGTAGCTGCGCCCCGATCGCCGTCAACGGCACGGACTCGAGCGGGGAGCGCAAACTGCCGTCGCGCAGCGCAAGCGTCCCGAGTAAATGCGGTGCGGCGAGCGTCCCCTCGAGCGCAACGTGGCCATCGAGCCGGCCGCCCAGCGCCGTCCCCTTGGGGAGCAGGGGCGCGAAATCGGCCAACTCGATTCCCCGGGCATCCATGTCGAGCCCGAGCGGCGCGTTCGGCGGCCCGAATCCGAACGGACCGAGGACGAGCGGCAGCGAGCCCGCAAGCGCGAGCGTGCCCTTCGCAAAATCCAGCTCGGCATCGCTGAGGACGAGGCTCCGCCCGCGCAGCGAGAACTCGCCGAGCGCGCGCGGAAGCGCGATCCCGGCCAGGGTCCCGTCGTTCAAATCGAAGCCGCCGTCGACGTGCGGGTGGGCGCGGGTTCCGGCGATCGTGGCATCGGCTTCGCCCGAGCCGCCGAACGGCCCGTCGCTCCCCAAAAGGTCGCGCCCCAGCTCCCCGACATCGTTGCTGCTCGCGTGGACCCGCAGGAAGAGCGGACCGTCGGAAGCGTGCGAGACGGTCCCACTCGCGTGCAGATCGAGCGAATGGAGCACGAGCTCGGCGCGTTCGATGCGGGTCGACTGCCGGTCGGAGATCGCTTGCAGCGAGGCCCCCGCAAGTGGCAGCGAACCGAGCCGGCCATCGCTCAAACTGGCGCTCGTGACCAGGGTCGGGTCCGCGAGCGGTCCGCCGATCCGAACCCGGCCGTCGAGGCGACCGCCCAACGGCAGTTCGATCCCGAGCGGCGGGAGCCAATCCGCAAGTTCGATCCCCGCGAGCGAAAGCTCGCCCGCCAAGCGCGCGCCGCGCAGCGGGCTCGCGGCCTTCGGATCGGCCGTCAGCGCAGCCCTGGCGGCGAGCTGTCCGCCCGGGCCTGCGAGCGAAAGCGCCCCGGAGATGCGCTCCCCCGCGGTCGACCAGGAGCCCTGGGCCGCGCCCAGCGCGAACGCCCGGTAGCGCAGACCGACGAGCTTGAGGTGGCCGTCGCTTGCGAGCCGTCCGTCGCCCTCCGAGAGCGCGACATGCAACGCGCCGTGACCGTCGAGCGCATCGCCGGCATCGAAGAAGTCGTCGAAATCGGCCAGCTGCGCCGCCGGAGCGTCGAGTTCGGCCCCGCGGATGCCGCCCATTTCGCGCGCTCCGAAACCGAGGAACGTCGAGCCGATGGTCGCCTCTCCGCCGTCGAGAACCACGCCCGAGCGGGACAGCTCGATGCGAGCCGCGGCATCCCGGAACGGCAGACCGTTGACGGTCCCCTCGAGGAGGGCGACTTTGCCGGCGGCCCGCGGCGCCCGCAGCGGCCCCGCAATCGAAAGCCGCGCCGTCGCCAGG
>JBOHTX010000266.1:0-2928 GCA_050733855.1 Vulcanimicrobiaceae bacterium | reverse complement strand
GCGCGAAGCCTTCGCCTTCGGCCGCCGCGCTGCCGACCGCGACCCCGGTTCCGGCGAGCATCGAAGTCCCCAAACTGCAAGCCAAGCTCAAGGCCGATCCCAACGATAAAGAAGCGCTGGCGGAGCTGGCCGGCTACGAACTCGAGGCGGGCAAACCGCAGGACGCGCTTGCGCTCACGCACCGCCTGCTTGCGCTCGGCGACGTCAACGCGCAAGCGTACTACCTCGACGGCCTCGCGAACCAATCGCTCGGCAACATCAAAGGCGCGATCTCCGATTTCCAAGCGGCGACCGATCGCGAGCCGACCAACGCCGAGATTCTCATGACGCTCACCAATCTCTACCTGCAAACGGGTCAGGCCGACAAGGCCGAGGCCGTCGCCAAGCGTGCGGCCGTCTTTCATCCGAGCGACGAGCAAGCGCTCCTGAACTACGGTCTGGTGCTCGGCCAAGAGCAGAAGTTCGAAGACGCGCGCGCTCAGTTCGAGAAAGCCGCGCAGCTCGCGCCCAAGGATGCCGAACCCTACGTGCTTGAGGCCAGCACCTACGTTTCGCAGAAGGCCGATGCGCTGGCGCAGGCCGAGTACGCCAAGGCGCTCGCGATCGATCCCGCCGATACCGACGCCCTGCTCGGCAAAGCGCGTCTGCAAGCCTCCGATCACGACGTCAAAGGCGCGATTGCGACCTACGACCAGTTGCTTCCGCTGGTCCCGAACGATGCGGGCAAAGCGGCGCTGCTGGTCGAGGAATACACGGTGTACCGCGACGAGAAAATGTATCCGCAGGCGCTCGCCGTCCTCCAGCACGCGGAGGCGACCTATCCGAACGAGGCCGCGGTCCACCTGGCCTACGGCGACTACGACGCGGCGATCGCCAAGAATCTCAGCGGCGCCGGTAAGGAGTGGAACCTGGCCAACGGTCCCAAGCGCGACAACCCCGATGCGCTGCAGCGGCTCGCGCAGCTCGCGCTCACGCAGGGAAATCACACCCTCGCGCTCAGCGACCTGGAGCGGCTGACGCAGGTCGCACCGGATCAGCCCGCGGCTTGGACGGCGTATGCCAACGTCGCCGCCCAGAACAAGGATTACACCACCGCGCGCCAGGCGTTCGGGCACGCTTTTGCGCTCTCGCGCGCGCCGGATTCGCTGGCCGGGATCGGCGCTGCCGATTTCCAGCTCAAGAACTACAAGGAGTGCGGCGCGATCTTCGAGGCGATCGAGCAGCACGACCAACCGTTCATCAAAGCCAATCCGGAACTGCTCTACATCGAAGGCAAGTGTTTTGCAGGCTCCGGACAAACCGACAAAGCGCGGCTCGCCTTCACGAAGTTCAAGGGCTACGTCAAGCCGCATACCAAGCTCGCCGCCGACGTCGACCAGATTCTGCGAAGCCTGAAAATGCCGCCGAAGAAGGCCGATAAACCGAAGCCGAAGGCAACGGCGACGCCGCACCGCTAATGGACGGCCCGAGCAGGTTCTCGTGATCGTCGTCTACGACGAGTTGTACACCGAGCATCTGCGCGGGGTCGGGCATCCCGAATCGCCGGACCGCGTCGCGCACGTCGCGCGCCGGCTCGCGGAGGAGGGGCTCTTCGATGAGCGACGGGCCGCCCGCGATGCGAGCGACCAAGAACTCGAACTCGTGCACCCGCGCGCGTACCTCGAACGCGTCGAACGCGACGTCGCGACGGTCGGCCGCGCCGGCTATCTTTCGACCGGCGACACCGTGATCGATCCCTCCTCGCTTGCGGTCGCGCGCCGGGCCGCGGGCGGAGCGCTGGCTGCGATGGAGATCGCGGTCGCCGAACGCCGCGGAGCGTTCGCACTCGTGCGGCCGCCCGGCCATCACGCGGAACCCGCGCGCGGCATGGGCTTCTGCCTGTTTTCCAATGCCGCGCTCGCGGCGCGCGCCTTCGTGGCGCGTAGCGGCGGCCGCGTTCTGATCGTCGATTTCGATTATCATCACGGCAACGGCACCCAAGCCGCGGCCGGCGCGGGCGTCTCGTTCGTTTCGACCCACGCCTTCCCGGCTTATCCCGGAACGGGCGGCCCGGGCGAAGGGCGCTTCGCTGCGGACGGCGCGATCGTCAACATTCCGCTCCCGCCGCACGGCTATGGAACCGAGGCCTTCGTCGCGACCTGGCAACGCGTGTTGCCGGAACTCGCCGCGCGCTTGAAGCCCGATCTCGTGCTCGTCAGCGCGGGCTACGATATCGCCGCCGGCGATCCGGTCGGCGATCTCGGCGTCGATGCACCGCTCGCCGCCGAGGCTCTGGCGGTCCTGCTGCGCGAGATCGCGGAGACGTACGCGCAAGGCCGGATCGCCTACGTGCTCGAGGGCGGCTACGACATCGCGACGCTCGGGAACTCCGTCGTCGCGACGATTCGCGCCCACGACCGCGCGCGCGGGGGCGGAGCGCTTGCCGACGCCGGGGCGATCCCGCCGCCGCAGCGCGTGATCCTCGAGCGGATCGCGGACTGGAGCTGAGGTGGCTGCGCTCGCGATCACGCTCCTGCGGATCGGGCTCGGTGCGCTGCTGCTCGTCGCTGGTGCGATCAAGCTGCACGACGGACCAACCTCGGTCGCGAGCAGCATCGCAGCGTACCGCATCCTTGCACCGGCGCTGGTCGCGCCGCTTGCGATCGCGCTGCCGCTGTTCGAAATTTTTCTCGGCTTGTACCTCGTGCTGGGCTTGTTCGTCCGCGCGGTCGCGCTCGTGACCGCGCTCGAGTTCGTGGTGTTCGCGCTCGCCGTCGCGTCGCTCGTGATCCGTGGGCTGCCGGCCGATTGCGGCTGCTTCGGCACGGCGGTCCATACGCCGCCGAGTTGGTGGCACGTCGCCGCCGATCTGCTGCTGGCGCTTGCCGCGCTCGTGGTCGCGCGCGCCGCTCCGGGTCGCTTCGCGCTCGACCGGCGGCTCGGTACGGG
>JBOHTX010000265.1:0-2937 GCA_050733855.1 Vulcanimicrobiaceae bacterium | reverse complement strand
GGTCACGAGCGCAACGCGCCGGGGTTCGCTCACGCGCCTGCCGTCGCCGCGCAGCGCTCGGCCAGGCGCGCGAGCCCCTTGGCGTCGGTCACCGAGATCGCCTCGGGGGCATCGGGCTGCCGCTTCAGCAGCGGCGAGAGGACCGCCGAACCGCCGAACTCGACGATCAGGTCGAGCCGCTCGACGACCAGCCGTTGGGCGGTTGCGTTCCAGAGGACCCCGGCGGTCAGCGAACGCGACAGATTTTCGCGGATCCGTGCGACCGAATTGTAGGGCTGCGCATCGACGTTCGAGATTACCGGAAAGCGCGGAAGCTCGATCTGGGCGGCGGCCACGGCTGGCGCGAAGCGCTCCTGCGCCGGGGCCATCAACTCGGAGTGCCAGGCGCCCGAGACGTTGAGCAGGACTACCCGCTTGGCCCCGGCCTGCAGCGCGAGGGCGCCGGCGCGTTCGACCGCCGAGCGGTCGCCGCTGAGCACGATCTGACCCGGGGCGTTGAAGTTCGCGAGCGTGAGCGAACCACTCGCGCGGGCCGGCCGGATCGCCGCTTCCAGCGCCCCGGCCTCGATCCCGAGGACCGCGGCCATCGCGCCCGGCCGCCGCTCGGCGGCCTCCTGCATGGCGGAGCCGCGCAGACTCACGAGCCGTAGCGCGACTTCGAACTCGAGAGCGCCGGCCAGCACGAGGCTGCAGTACTCGCCGAACGAGTGGCCGGCGCTTGCGACCGGCGCGAGCGCGGGGCCGGCGGCCAGCGCGAGCGCGTAGTTCAGCACGAAGATCGCCGGCTGGCTGAAGCGCGTCTCGCGCAAGCGCTCCTCCGGGCCATCGCGCAGCAGCGCCCGTAGGTCGTAGCCCAAGAGTGCCGAGGAGCGCTCGAAGAGCGCCCCGACCGCCGGCTCGCGTTCGGGCAGGTCGCCTCCCATCCCAACCGTTTGCGAGCCCTGTCCCGGAAAGACGACGCCGATGCGCATTAGGCCGACCAGCGCCAGGCGATCGAGCCCCACGAGAGGCCGCCGCCGAAGCCGGTGAAGAGGAGCAAGTCGCCGTCGCGGATGCGACCCCCATCGAGCGCCTCGGAGAGCGCGATCGGGATCGAAGCCGAGGAGGTGTTGCCGTAGCGCTCGATGTTCACCACGATCTTCTCACGCGGAATGCCCAAGCGTTTGGCGGCAGCCTCGATGATCCGCAAGTTGGCTTGATGCGGGATCATCCAATCGACGTTGCCCGCGTTCAGGCCCACGCGCTCGAGGACCGTACGCGCCGTATCGACCATCGAGGTGACGGCGTACTTGAAGATCTCGCGGCCGCTCATCTCGACCTTGTCTTTTTTGCGCGCGAGCAGCTCGGGCGTCAGCGCCGTTCGCGAACCGCCGGCGGCCACGTAGAGCAAATCGGGCTGCTTGCCGTTGGCACCGAGCTCGCACGTCAAGAACGAATCCTGCGCGAACGGAACGCGCTCGACGATCGCCGCACCGGCGCCGTCCCCGAAGAGGATCGCGGTCGCCCGGTCTTCGAGATTGACGATCCGCGAAAGCGATTCGACGCCGACGATCATCACGCGTCCGAAGACCCCGGCGCGCACGAAGCTGGCCGCCAGCGGCAAGCCGTAGATGAAGCCGCTGCAGGCGATCTCGATGTCGAAGGCCGGCTTACCGACGACGCCGAGGTTAGAGGCGACGATGCAGGCGGTGGCGGGAAACTGGTAGTCCGGGGTTACCGTGGCGACGATGAAGCAGTCGACCTCCGCCGGCTCGAGACCCGCCCGAACGAGCGCATGGCGCGCAGCCTCGGTGGCCAAATCGCTCGAGGCTTGAGCGGCGGCGGCGTAGCGGCGTTCGCGCATGCCGGTGCGAGTGACGATCCACTCGTCGGAGGTTTCGAACATCTTCTCGAAATCGGCATTGCGCATGACCCGCTCGGGGACGTAGTGTCCGACCCCGCAGATGCGCGCCCCGAACGGCCCTGCGACCCCATTTCGCGCGCCGCTGCTCAAGAGTTCGAGGCCGCATCCTTCGGTGCGACGGCGAGCCGGCCGTCGTAGTAGCCGCAGTTCGAACAGACGAAATGCGGCCGGCGCGGCTCGCGGCACTGCGGGCAGGCGACGACGGTGACCGCCGCGAGCTTCCAGTTGGCCGCGCGGCGCGAACGCGTCTTCGAACGAGGGGTCTTCCATTTCAAATTGGCCATCGAGTACTCCCTGGAGCGAGCGGGTGCGGACGGTGGGCAAGATCGAGCTTGCAGCCGCACTGCGGGCACAAGCCGGGGCAATCCTCGGAACAGAGCACGACCAGCGGCAGCGCCGCAGCGATCAACTGCCGCACGAGGTCGTCGAGATCGAGCGACTCGCCGACCAGAACGTTGTTTTCGGCGAGCGGGTCGAGCTCGCCGGCGAGCGGATCGAAGCGTTCCCGCACGTCGAAATCGAACCGGACCACTGCCGGCTCAAGGCACCGACTGCAAGCCCCTTCGAGATCGACCCCGATCGTCCCCACGAGTTCGAGGCCCTGCCCGCTTGGCCGAACGAGCAGATCGACGCGGGTCGGTTCGCGGGCGCGGAACTCTGCGCTCGGGGCCGCTGCCAGCCGTTCTCGGACGGCCAGCTCCCTGCCGGCATGCAGAACGGCCGCGACATCAAGAAGTTTTCGCGCCATCGATCCCGCCGCGGAGTTCCGTTCCGGCCGTGGGGCTTGTCAACGCGCAACGTGGTCGCGATGTGGAGGGTGGAGGAACGCACCATGAACCCACTCTCCGGGCTTCGTTACGGGAACGAGATCGCCGCTGCGGCCCAAGCGCATCAGCTGGACCCGACGCTGCTCGCCGCGGTCGCCGCGCAAGAGACCGGCGGACCGGGCAGCAACCAGGGACGCAACATCGTCGGCGACGGCGGTCACGGCCACGGCCTCTTCCAAATCGACGATCGCAGTTGGTCGTTCGCGC
>JBOHTX010000264.1:0-2944 GCA_050733855.1 Vulcanimicrobiaceae bacterium | reverse complement strand
CAGAGCCGCGTGATTGAGCAAGGGGTGAACGGAGACGATCACGTCGGGTCGATAGCCGAGGAATAACTCGCGGATCCGCTCGCGATAGAGAGGCTCGCAAAAACGAACGACGCTGCGGAAGCGTCGCCGGCCGTTGGTGGCGTGGTAGAGCGCTCCGTAAATCGGCGGCGCGAAGCGGAGCGCCGCGCTATAGGCCGGGCCAAGCTGCGAGAGCGGAAAGGTGCAGTGCGCCGCGACGTCTTCGATGCGGTGCTCGAAGCGGACGGGTTGCCCGTCGGGGCCGAAGCGCACTTGATCGAGCGCCGCGGTGAGCGCGTTCGCGGCGCTGCGGTGGCCGCCACCCGTATCCGAGATGAGGAACAGTGCGCGCTTGGTCGTCATCTCGCGGGGCGGCAGTTAGGCACGTTGGGCGGTTCGCGTCAGGCGGACCGCACGGATCCGTTCGAGCCGCCGCAGGGCGGTGCGCCGCCGCCGCTGCGCGATCCGTACGGCCTTCATGAGCGCGCGTGCGGGCGCGTCGTAAAAACGGAAGATGTCGCCGAACTCGATATCGGGATTGCGGTGGTGGCCATCGTGGTCTTCGGGGAGTACGACCGCAAACGCGCGGCAGAGTGCGAAGACCCAGGCCGGGCTCCGCCAGCCGAGATCGGTCGTGTGCCGCCACCAGACGTGCAGCTGCCCGAGAATGAGCCCCAGGATCGCGCCGGCCGCCGACCACGGGCCGAGCGCGCAGAGCGGGATCGCGATCGCGATGTAGGGGACCGCTCCCAGGAAACCGTCGAGCATCACCTCGGGGTCCTTCGAGATCACCGCATGGTCCCAGTACGAGCGCGTGCGGTCGTGGTGGGTCCGCAGGTGCAATTTGAACCAGAGATGCTGCGGGACGTGGTACAGGAACGTCGAGGCCAAATCGCCCACGATCAAGATGACGGCGAGGGAGAGCACGAACATCAGCATGATTGGTCCTTCGTCGGGGGTTTGCTACGGCGTTGGACCGATTCGTCGCGCGTACCTTCCGCTCGCCCTCTCTGCGGCCGTCGCCGGCTGGTTCGGATGCGGGATCCAATCCGAGCCGTCGCCGCCTGCGCCGATCGCCGCCGTCCGCGTCGAACGGCTTGCCGAGCGCCTCTCGGCGTGGAGCGATCCGCGCGCCCCGACCTTCCCCGGCGGCGTGCGGTTGTTCGACGGCGTGCCGCCGCCGACGACGGTTGCGATCGCGGTCGTCCGCTCGATCCTGGCCGATAACCCGCGCTTGAGTGCGTTCGAGGCGCTCGTGCTCGCGACCGCGGCGATCGCCGCCGCGCGGCGAAGCGGGCTCGATCCGGCGTTCTTCTGCGCTACCATCCTTCAGGAATCGTCTTTCGAGCCGGACGCTTTTTCGCCGGCCGGCGCTGTCGGGATCGCGCAATTCACCATCGGGACGGCCGATGCGGTCGGGATCGATCCCTTCGATTGGCGCGCAGCGCTCGGCGGCTCGGCGGCCCTGCTTGCAAGCTACGTGCACGCCTACCGCGGACGCTATCCCGATCCGTACGCGGCAGCGCTCGCGGCCTACAACGCCGGTCCGGGCGCGGTCGTCGCCTACCACGGCATCCCGCCCTATTCCGAGACGCGCGACTACATCGCCACGATCACGGGGCGCTGGGCGCGCATCGTGGCCGACCGCGACGGGCGCATCCCGGAGCGACCAGCGGGCGTTCGGGGTATAACGAACCGCCCGGGAGGACGAAGGTGATCGCAGGCCTGCGCGACGACGGCTACCGGCGCATCGGCGCGCGCTTGATGCTGTATCGCGCGCGTCCGCATGCCGAGGACGGGCGCTTCGCAGCCGACGTGCGGGCCGGACTCGGCGCAACGCCCAAGCGGCTCTCGCCGACCTACTTTTACGACGAACTCGGCTCGGCGCTGTTCGAAGCGATCTGCGCGCTGCCGGAATATTACCTCACCCGCGCCGAGTCCGAGATCCTCGCGCGGCATGCCGACGAGATCGTCGGCGCGCTCGGCGAACCGCTCGAACTCGTCGAGTTCGGAAGCGGGAGCGCGCGCAAGACCCGCGTGCTGATCGAGGCCGCGCTCGCACGTCAGGAGCGCCTGGCCTACCATCCGATCGATATCTCGGAAGAAGCGCTGATTGGCTCGGCCGGCGCCCTGCTGGCCGCCTACGAGCAGCTCGAGATCAGCGCCTTCGCGAGCGACTACCGCGAGGTGCTCGCGGGCGGCCTGCTGCGAACGCAGACGCGCGTGCTCGCGCTCTTCTTGGGCTCGAATATCGGCAATTTCGAACCGGACGCGGCGCGCACGTTCCTTACGAGCGTCGCGGGCGCGTTGCGCCGCGGCGACGGGTTGCTGCTCGGATACGATCTCAAGAAAGAGGCGAGCATCCTCGAGCGCGCCTACGACGATCCGGGCGGCGTCACCGCGGCCTTCAACAAGAACCTGCTCGGCCGGATCAACCGCGAGCTGGGCGGAGGCTTCGACGCGCGCAGCTTCGAGCACAGCGCGCGTTACGATCCGCAGCGCGGCGGCGTCGATTCGTTCCTGGTCTCATCGCGCGCGCAGCGCGTGCCGGTCGCCGCGCTCGCCTGCGAGATCGCCTTCGCTGCGGGGGAGGCGATCCACACCGAGTCGTCCTTCAAATTCGATCCCGACGCGATCGCGAAACTCGCGCGGCGCAGCGGCTTCTCGCCCGCGCGCACCTGGTTCGATCCCGAGCGCCGCTTCGCCGTCGCGCTGCTGCTGCGCGTCTAAGGCGACTGCGAGGGCATCGGGCTCGCGGGCGATGGGGCGGCGCTCGGCAACGCCGGCATGGCGGCCGGCCCCGCGCACAGCGAGTGCAGCGATGCCTCGGCGGCCGGATCGGCGGCCTGATCGGCCGGGCGTCCGTAGCTGACGACGAAAGCCGCGCGCGCCGATTGCGTCGCCGCAACGTCGAGCCGTTCGACGC
>JBOHTX010000263.1:0-2951 GCA_050733855.1 Vulcanimicrobiaceae bacterium | reverse complement strand
GCTCGAACCGCAACGGGTCGCGATCCTCGACGATCGGGGGCTCGCGCTGGCCGGCGAACGCGCGAATGGTTCAGACGGAACGCTCGCGCAGTCGCTGCAGTCGGCGCTCGACGCAGCGGTCGGCGCCGGCGCAACGATCGTCCGCGTGCACGTCGAACGCGACCCGCGGTCGCACGACCTCACGCACACGCGGCGCGCGCCGCTCGCGGCCGGCGCGATTGCCGCCACCAACAGCAGCGAGCGCTACCACGACGCGAAGAAGAGCTACGCAAAGTCGAGCGCGACGAGCGACCGCGGCAGCCAAAGCGACGACGAACGCAGTCACGTGCCGGCCGGCGCGATCGCCCGAATCTCGGCCGCCGTCATGGTCGATTCGCGCCGCGGGTTCGATCTCGCAAAGATCGCGGCGATCGCCGGGGCGACGCTCGGCCTGGTACCCGCGCGCGGCGACAGCTTGCGGATCGAGGCGATCGCGTTTGGTTCGGCGCTCCCGCGGCCGGGGTCAACCCGCGCGATGATCGTTGGCCTGATCGCCGCGCTGGCACCGCAACTCGCGCTGGCGGCCGCCGCGCTGATCGCCATCCGCTGGTGGGCGCGGCCGGTCGCGGCACTCGTCGAACGCGGCTTGCAGCGCGCGGCGGTCGCGCGAACTTCGCGCGAGGTGGCCGGCTATCCACCGGCGGTCGTTCGTGGCGCGTTGCGCGGTGAACCGCCGCACACGGCCGCGGCGATCATCAGCGCGCTGCCGACGGCGACTGCGACTGCGGTACTGGAACTCTATCCACCCGACGAGCGCGCCGCGATCGTGCGGCGCATGGCGCGGACGACCGCGTCGGTCGTTCCCGATTGTGAAAGCCTGTTACGCCGTGCCTGACGGGTTCGTCCCGCTCGCCGCGCTGCTCGACCGCTCGCTCCAATCGCGCGCTGACCGGCGCGCGGCCGCAACGATCGCCGAGCGTCCCGCGGAGCCTCCGGCGGAATCGCTGACGGGACAAGTATCAGCGCTTGACGACCCGCGCGTGCGGCCGCTGCTCGCGCAGATCGTGGCCGCCCGACTGGCGATCGCCGAATCGTACGAGCGCCGCCGCGATCAGCTGTTCGCCCGGCTGGCGCGCGAGGTGCTCGGTCGAGAACTGGCCCTCGCGCCGTGTTCGCTCGAGCCGCTTGCGCGCGAGGTTTGGGAATCGGCGCGCGATTGCGAACCGATCGTCGTTCATCTCGCGCCGTCGGATGCCGCTCGGTTCGAACTCGACCTGCCGGTGTGCAGCGATCCGGCGCTGGAGCCGGGCGATCTCGTGCTGGCAGTGCGCGACGGTTCGATCGACGCGCGGTTCGGCGTGCGCGCCCGCGAACTGCTCGACGGACGTTTGCCATGATCGGGCAGTGCGTTGGGAGCGTCGTGCGAACGCAGGGTGAACTCGTCGTCGCAGCGCTCCCGCTCGCCGGGATCGGCGACGGCGTGTGGCTCACGGCGCGCAGCGGCGAGCGCATTCGGGGACGGGTGCTCGCAGTGAACGAACGGCGCGCAACGATCTCGCCGCTCGGGTCAATCGACGGTCTCGCGAGTGGTGACCGCGCCGAACTCGACGCAACGGCGCTGGCCGCCGTCGTTGGATTCGGCGCCCTTGGGCGGGCGTACGACGCGCACCAGATCGCGCTCGACGGCGCGGGAGCGCTCGCCGGTCGCTACGCCTATCCGGCGCGCCATGCGCCAACGCCGGCTACCCGCCGGCCGGTCGATTCGCCGCTGTGGACGGGCATCCGCGCAATCGATGGACTGCTGACGATCGGCCGCGGAGCACGCATCGGAATCTTTGGCGCACCGGGGGGTGGAAAGTCACGGCTGCTCGAGATGATCGCCGCCGGCGTCAGTGCCGACGCCGTCGTCATCGGCCTCGTCGGCGAACGCGGGCGCGAAGGTGAGCGTTGGATCGATCGGCTTGCCGACCGCTGCACGATCGTCTGCGCGACCGGCGATCGGAGCGCCGGTGAACGCGTTCGCGCCGCCGAGCTTGCGATGTTGCAGGCGGAGGCGCTGCGGTCGGCGGGCGGCGACGCCGTCCTTATTCTCGACAGCCTCGCGCGCTATGTCGCCGCGTTGCGCGAACAGCGCGTCGCGCTCGGCGAACCGGTTGGTCGCGGCGGCTACCCGCCCGCCGTCTTCGCCGAACTGGCGCGCTATCTCGAGCGCGGTGGCCCAACGCGCGACGGCTCGATCACGATCGTTGCCACCGTCCTCGCCGACGGTGGCGACGAGCGCGAGCCGCTGAGCGACGCCGCGCGCTCGTTGCTCGACGGTCACGTCGCGCTGTCGCCCGAACTTGCACGGGCCGGCCGCTTTCCGGCGATCGATGTCCTGGCAAGCGCGAGCCGAACGATGCCGCACATCGTCGGCGGCGAACATCGCACGGCGGCGGCCGTCGTGCGCGCGGCGCTGGCCGTCCTCGACGAAACGCGTGAAGCGCGCCGCCTCGGGATCGGCGAGCGAGATGATCCACCACTGGCCCGCGCGATCGCCTGCGAGCCGCAGCTCGAGGCGTTTCTGCGGCAAGCCGACGTGGATCGGTCCTACCTGATGCCGAGCCGGCTCGCCGGCCTAGCGGCCATGCTCGGCGAACCGGAAGTTGCGCCGCGGTGAGCGTGCTCGGCGATCTGGCGCGCGTCGAGGCGCGCATCGCGCGGCTCGACAAGCGCTGCCCGACCGTGCCGGGCGGCGCTGAAGGCGCGGCATTCACCAGCCTGATCGCCACGCCGGCGCCGGTCGCAGTCGCCGGCCGGCGACCGGCCAACGTCCTGACCCTCGTCGACGCGCGAGCGCGGGCGCATGGCGTCGATCCGCGGCTGGTCGCCGCGGTCGTCGAGGTCGAGTCGGGGTTCGATGCGAACGCGACGTCGCCGGTCGGAGCGCAGGGATTGATGCAGCTGATGCCCGCGACCGCACGGTCGCTCGG
>JBOHTX010000262.1:0-2981 GCA_050733855.1 Vulcanimicrobiaceae bacterium | reverse complement strand
GCTTCGGGACCGCGCTCGGCGCGGTCGTCGCGGCGCACGCCGGCGGCGCGCGCATCCACGTGTACGTCGACGAAACGCGGCCGCTCTTGCAGGGCGCGCGTCTGACGACGGTCGAGCTGGCCGAAGCGGGTGTCCCGGCGACCCTGATCGTCGACGGCGCGGCGGCCTCGCTGATGCGCACGCGCCGAATCGACGCGGTGCTGGTGGGTGCCGACCGGATCGCGCGCGACGGCGCCGTCGCCAACAAGATCGGGACCTACGGCTTGGCGGTCGCATCGGCGCACCACGGCATCCCGTTCTACGTGCTCGCGCCGCGCTCGACGATCGATTTTTCGCTCGCGAGCGGGGACGGGATCGAGATCGAAGCGCGCGGGCCAGACGAAGTCCGGCGCTTCGGCGGCCTCGCGACCGCACCGCGCGAGTTCCCCGTCGAGAACCCGGCCTTCGACGTGACGCCCGGACATCTCGTGAGCGCAATCGTCACGGAATACGGGATCGCGCGCCCGCCCTACCTCGAATCGTTACCGGACCTGGAGTCGCGCCCGGCCTTCGGCACGCTGCTGGCGCTCGGCGCCCGCACCTCGTGACCGTTTACGACTTTCTCGAACGGCAACCGAAGATCGGGCGGGTCGTGGTCGTCGCAGGCACCGAACGGATCCTGGCCGAGCGCGCGCTCGCGGCGCTGATCGAACGCCTGCTCGAACCGGCGGCACGCGAGCTCGGACTCGATCGGTTTCGCGCCGAAGACCTGGCCTCGCTTGCCCCGCTCGAGGCTGCGCTCGCGGCGCTGCCGTTCTTCGGCGCGCAGCGGGTCGTCGTACTGCGCGACGCGCAGGCGCTCGCCGCCGAAGCGCGACGTAAACTCGTCGCGCTCGCAGAGGGCGTCGCCGCGGGGGCGGTGCTGGTGATCGAGGATCATCTTTCGCCGGCGAGCAAACGGCCGCAAGCGCTCGGCGCGCAGCTCGGGCGTGCGGCGCTGCGCATCGATACGACCGCGACTCCGGCGGTTCGCGAGCGCTTCGTGCGCGAGACGCTCGCCGAACTCGATGCGAGCGCCGAACCGGCGGCGCTCGCGGCGCTCGTGCGCAGCGGGCTCGAGTTGACGGCACTGCGCACCGATCTCGAGAAGCTTGCGCTCGGCAGTGGCCCGATAACGCTCGAGGACGTGCTGCGCGAGAGCATCGCGGCGAGCGACGTCCGCGCCTTCCGTTTTGCGGGAGCGGTCGTGGCCGGCGAGGTTGCGGAGGCGCTGCAGATGGCCGACGAGATGTTCGCCGCCGACCCGCGTGGCGCGGCGATTCCACTGCTCTCGGCGCTCGCGAGCGAGTATGCGGCGGTGTGGGAAGCGGCGCGGCCCGGCGGCTCGGTCCCTGCGCGACTGCGCTGGCGCGAGCGCGAACTTGGAGCGGCCGCGCGGCGCCTGGGGTTGCGGCGCGCGCGCCTCGGCTTCGAACGCGCACTACGCGGCTTCGAAGCGATCGTCACCGGCCGCGCCGACGATCCGCGCCTGGTCGTCGAACTCGCCGCCGCGCTCGCGGCGCGCCGCTCAGCGGCTACTCTGCCGACCAGTTCTCGACGGTAAGCCCCGCCCACCCGGCAAAAAGGGTTGCGAGGTTGCGCGGCAGCGTCGCCCCGCTCGTCGAGAAAATCAGCGGGGACGCGGCGCGGGTCGCGGGCCGCAAAATAGGCGTCCCACGAGGTCGCGGGGGAGCACGTCGACAGCACGATGTCGCCCGTCTGCGGCACGCGTCGAATGTAGACCTCGCGCGCGTCAAGGCTGCGCCGCGCGCTGG
Source organism: Vulcanimicrobiaceae bacterium (assembly GCA_050733855.1). Taxonomy (GTDB): domain Bacteria; phylum Vulcanimicrobiota; class Vulcanimicrobiia; order Vulcanimicrobiales; family Vulcanimicrobiaceae; genus JBOHTX01. The sequence continues at coordinate 1,188 of JBOHTX010000262.1, read as the reverse complement.
GCTCGGCGGCGGCCGGGGCGTCGCCGCCGCTCTCGAACAGGAAGGCTCTGTCGGCGGGCGCAAGGTCCGCGCGCAGTTTCCCCGCGAGCGTTCCGGCGCGCCGCGAACGCAGCCGGGCTGCCGCCGGCAAGCGATGCTGCAAGGAGCCTTCGTCCATGCGTCGTTTCATCGCCCGAATGGTGCTCGCCGGAATCGTTGGGCCGGCGTTGGCCGGCTGCGGCACGACGAGCGGGACGGCGCCGCCGACCGGTGGTTTCCCGAACGGCGCGAGCGGCGGGCCCGTCCCGATCGGTTCGCAGAACCCGCCGGGCGGCAGCGTGCCGTCGCTGCTGGTCGATGGCGGCCTGCTTTCGAGCGGTGCCTACCTCGGCTTCAACGCGAGCGCGAGCGACGCGCAGAGTGCAAACGACGCGGGGCCGGACGTAGCGACCCCCGGTTCGGGTAAGATTCCCGCCAATCCGGCCGGTTCGCATCTGATCGCGTTCGCGGGCAACGGCCTCTTCGCGCTCGAGTTTCTCTATGGTGGCACCGTTCCGTCGCTCGTGGAACCGGTCGTCTCGCCGGGCCAAGTGCTCGACGTCACCTACGGCGCACTGGTGCTCTTCGCGACGGTCACGAACGGCGCAACGCCGCCGAGTACCGCCGCACCGACGCTTGCGGTCGAGTTGACCGGCGGGAGCGGCTCGACGACCTTCGACGTGCGCAGCGCATGCAGCGCGACGCCTTCGTCCGTCACGCCGGCCGACGGCTTCACGCGCTACGCCTGTCCGCTACCGGCGTACGGCACGAATTCGTCGACGAACCTCGTCGATCCGATCGTTCCGGCGGCAACCGGCAGCTTCACGCCGTTCGCGCCCAAGCTCTACGTCGAGTTGATCTATCCGGGTGCGACTTCGAGCGCGTCGAGCGGAAATACGCTCAACCTCGACTTCATCTACGCGGAGCAAGGCACGAAGTAAACCGCCGAGGCCCCGCGGCGGCGCGGCGCGAACCCCCCGGCCGAGCGATGGACGAACGAACCTATGCCTCGCCGTTCTCGTGGCGGTACGGCAGCGCCGAGTTGCGCGAGCTGTTCTCCGAACGGCGCAAGCGCGCGATGTGGCGCGCGGTGTGGCTCGCGCTCGCGGCCTCGCAGGCGCGCAGCGGGCTCGTCTCGCCGGCCGAACTTGCGGACCTGCGCGCCCACGC
>JBOHTX010000261.1:0-2998 GCA_050733855.1 Vulcanimicrobiaceae bacterium | reverse complement strand
CGCGCGGCCGCTGCGCCACGCGGCGGCCTCGGCGGCGGCGATTCTCTATCCGGCTTTGCGTTTGGATCTCGTACGGCCGGGGATCGCGCTCTACGGGATCTGGCCCTCGGAAGCGACCCGCGCCGCCGCCGGAGCGAGCCTCGTGCTCGAGCCCGCGCTGCGCTGGACGAGCAAGCTCGTGGTCGTGCGCGACGTTGCGGCGGAAACGCCGGTCGGCTACGGCTGCGCGTTTCGCACGACCCGGCCCTCGCGGATCGGCGTCGTGCCGCTCGGTTACGCCGAAGGATTGCCGCGCGCGCTCTCCGGTCGCGGTGCGCTGCTCGTCGCCGGCCGGCGCGCGCCGCTCGTGGGTCGCGTCTGCATGAACATGGCCTTCCTCGACGTCACCGAGATCCCGCAAGCGCACGCTGGCAGCTCCGTGACCCTGCTCGGTCGCGACGGACGCGAGTCGATCGATGCCAACGAACTTGCGGCCGCGGCCGGAACGATCGGCTACGAGTTGGTCGCGCGCTTGCCGGCCGAAGTCCCGCGCCGATACCTGCAAACCGAAGCGATCGTAAGCGAACCGCCGAGCGCCGGCGTCCGGTCGTAGCGCGCGCCGGGCGCGGCCTCAAGCGCTCCGATTGACGCCACCGCGCGGGAGCGCAGCGGCCGCGGCCGTCCGGCGATGAACGCTGAGCTTGCGGAAAACGTTTTCGAGATGCTTCTGCACGGTCCGCGCGGAGATGCTGAGCGCCACGGCGATCTCGGGGTTCGTCTTTCCAAGGGATGCGGAAGCCAGCACCTCCCGTTCGCGCGCCGTCAAGCTTCCGGTGAGCGCCGCCGCCTCGCCGACGCGCAGATTCTCGATTTCCCACAAGTTGCGGTGGGCGGCAATGATATGGGGAGCAACGAGCCGTACGAGTTCGAACTCGCGATCGCTGTAATCGCCGCCCGTGCGGTCGAGTCCAATGGCGAGGACGTGCGCGCCGAACTTGACCGCGAACGCGATCTCGCTGCGCAAACCGAGCTTCGTGTAAAAGTCGGCGTACAAAGCGGTTGCGGCGAACTGGCGTTGCGAGCCGAAATCCGAGAGGCGGTAGGGGCGAGCGTCGCCGCTCGAGAGCGCGTACGAAATCAGCGCATGGTCTTTGAGCAGCGGCGACAAGGCGGATAGCAAGGCCGGGGTGCACGTACCCGAGGGTCGGTCGACGGCGATCAGTCCGGACGGCCCAAAGAGGTTGTACGAGACGACATCGCTTGGGACGAGCGCCATCAGGTGGTCAACGACCGCGCTGCGGTAGCGTTCGGGGTCGCGTTGAGAGCAGATGTCGGCGACGGCCTCGAGCGAGGCACGATAGTCGCTCTCCGTCAGGGTGAGCCGCTGCATGCGTTCCGCCTCTACGTCAAATGGCGAATGGACAGCCGGTCCGCCGCATCATACTCTTTCCGTCATCGCCCTGCAACTGCGCGAGAGGGACATTCATGAAGACGACGCAGGCTCGCAAGATCATCGATTGTCGCGAGTTTCCGAGCGAGTCGAAGTGCTCGCTCGCCATCTCGGGGACCGAAGACGAAGTTCTACGAGCCGCGCGCGAGCACGCGGTGTCGAGTCACGGCCACCGCGACGGACCGGAACTGCTCGCGGCGCTGCGCAGCAGCCCGCGCGACCAGCGCAGCTGACCGCCGCCTCCCCTCGAGAAGCTCGCGCGGGCCTACCAGCCCGCGGCCCTCTCACAATGAAAGGAATGATGCTCATGTCGGCACAGACCCAGCCCGCAGCTCAAACTGCTGCGAAGGTTTACCTGCTGAAAGGGACGCTGCTCGAAGCGTGCTCGTGCCGTACGCTCTGCCGCTGCTGGATCGGCGAGGATCCCGATGGCGGCGCCTGCGACGCTTTCAACGCATATCACATCGAGCAGGGCGAGGTCGGCGGCGTCGATGTCTCGGGGCTCACCTACGTTCAGGTCGTCAGGATCCCCGGCAACGTCCTGACGCCCAAAAGCTGGGTGCGCGTCAGCTACGTCGACAGCAAGGCGACGGCACCGCAGAAGAAGGCTGTTCTCGACGCCTGGCACGGACGGCTCGGCGGCCCGCTCGCGGACCTCAACGGCTTGATCAAGGAAGACCTGGCCGTGTACGACATGCCGATCGACCACCGCCTGAGCGGCGGCGAAGGGACACTCGCGGTCGGCGATAAGGTCCGCGCCACGATGGCGCCTTATCGCAGCGGATACGGGGCGGTGACGACGCTACGCGACAGCGTCTTCAGCACCATCGCGGGCGCGCCGGCTTACGTCTCTAAGGCTACCGAACACGTCGTGAACATTCCCGAGCACGGGATGGTTTGGCACTTTACGGACCGCAACGCCATCCAAGGCGACTTTCGCTTCGAGGCGTAGGCGTGCTAGCTCTCGCCCGACGAGCAGCCTCCTCGCGAAGCTACTCCGGGCCGCTCGCCGTCCTCCTCGCCGTCATCCTGGCTGCGTGGGCCCTCTGCGCCTGGGCGGAGTTGAGCGGCCACGCCGCTCGGCTCCACCACCACGCGCTCTACGAGAACCCGCGCGCCCTGTGGCTCTCCGCGCTCTTGCTTCTCGCCGCTTGGCAAGCGATGACCGCAGCCATGATGCTCCCATCTTCGTTCGGCTTCATTCGCATGTATGCGTTCGCGGCGCGAAGTGCGCCGGAGTTTCCGGCCGCTCTAGCACTCTTCGTGCTTGCCTACTTTACCGTCTGGACGATCTTCGCACTGGCCGCTTTTGCCGGTGACATGTGCCTGCACGCGCTGGTCGAGCAAGTTCCGTGGCTCGGCGCTCACGCCCAACTTATCCCTGCGGGGACAATCGGGCTCGCGGCACTGTATCAACTCACGCCGCTCAAGGACGCGTGCCTACGCGCGTGCCGGCACCAGGCCTCTACCTCACCAGCCATTACCGGCGAGGCGCATGGAACGGTTTGCGTCTGGGATTCGGCCACGCGCTGTTCTGCCTCGGTTGCTGCTGGGCCCCCATGCTCGTGA
>JBOHTX010000260.1:0-3003 GCA_050733855.1 Vulcanimicrobiaceae bacterium | reverse complement strand
GTTCACGATCGCATCGCAGCCGCGAGCGGCGCGGGCGGCCACCGCCGCATCGCGCAGCGAGGCCGTCACGACCGTATCACCGCGCCGCCGCAGCGCCGAGACCAAGTGGCGCCCGACGAAACCGGAGCCGCCGAAGACGACGATCGCGGTCGCCACGGTGTCTAGTGTCCCGCCTCAGAGCGAGCGTGACAGTCGCCTTGCACTAGCGTCCGCTGCGCGCGAGCGCCGCCGAACCTACCAGCGCCTCGAGGTCGGCGATGCGCTTGGGAATCGCGGCCGTGAGGGTCTCCGGCTCGCCGCTCGTGCACAGCACGTCGTCCTCGATGCGGATTCCAATCCCGCGCCAGCGCTCCGGGACCTCCGCATCGGGTTGCACGTAGAGTCCCGGCTCGACGGTCACCACCATCCCCGGTTCGAACGCGCGAAAACTGCCGTCGGCTTGGGTGTAACGGCCGACGTCGTGAACGTCGAGACCGAGAAAGTGTCCGGTCCGGTGCGGGTAGAACGGCTTGCTCGCCTCGCTTTCGATCAGCTCATCGAGCGAACCGCTCAGTAAGCCGAGGTCGCACAGTCCTTCGGTCAGCATACGGACCGCCGCGCGGTGGTAGGCATCGACCGGTTCGCCTGCGCGGACGCGCTCGATCGCCGCGAGCTGCGCCCGCAGGACGATTTCGTAGAGCGCGCGTTGTTCGGGCCTGAAGCGACCGTTGACCGGCCACGTGCGCGAGACGTCGCTTGCGTAGAGATCGAGTTCAGCGCCGCTATCGACCAGCACCAGGTCGCCGTCGCGCAGCAGCTCGCAATTGTTCAGGTAATGAAGGATTGTCGCGTTCGCCCCGCCCGCAACGATCGAAGGGTAGGCGACGTCGTGCGCGCCGGCGAGCCGGTACTGGTACTCCAGGATCGCCTCGAGTTCGCCTTCGCCCATCCCAGGGCGGGTTGCGCTCATCGCCACGCGATAGCCGGCGGCGCTGGCGGCGGCGGCGCGCCGCATGAGATCGAGTTCTTCGGGCGACTTGCGCAGGCGCAATTCGTGCAGCACCGTCCCCGGCTCGACGATCGCGCGGGGAGCGGTTCCGCCGCGGCGGACGCGATGTTTGGCTTCGGCGAGCGCGGCCAGCACCGTGCGGTCGAGCGCTTCGTCCCGCCCGAGTTCGTAGTAGAGCGTCTCGGCACCGACCAGCGAATCGGGGAGCTTCGCGGCCAGCTCGGCGCGCGGGAAGGCGGCGGCGACGCCGAGAGCGGCCGGAGCCGCTTCGACCCCAAGCCGCCGGCCCATCCAAATCTCCGCCTCGCGGTCGAGCGGGCGGAGGAAGAGCACGCTCGCTTCTTCGCTACACTGCGGCGCGAGCACCAGCACCGCATCGGGTTCGTCGAAGCCGGTCAGGTAGTGGAAGTCGGAGTTTTGGCGGAACGCGAACTGATTATCGGCATTGCGCGTCGCGATGTGCCCGGCCGGAATCAGGGCGACCCCGCCCTGGATGCGGGCGACGAAGGCGTCGCGGCGGTCTCGAAAGCGGCTGTCCATGCGTATCCCATTCGCGCGCGGCGCGCCGCCCCATTCGGGGACCGGAACCGCGGGGACCGCCGGCCGCCGGAACCTCCGGCCGCCGGAACTGCCGCTTGCCCGAAGCGCGGATCGCGGAACCGGCCGCCCTTGGCGCACGTTGGAAGGGGCATGATCCGCCCGCTCGCCAGACTGGCCCTCGCCGGGGCGCTGCTCGCCGCAAGCGCCGCGCCCGCGCTCGCCGACCCCACCCCGGCTGCCACGACGCTGCTCAACAATCCGTACGTGCAGAGCGCGATTCAAGCGCTCGGCGGAATCTTCCAGTCAACCAACGGCAACACCGCCCACGGCTCGGTCACGTATTTTCGGCGCTTCGAGCTGCAAGTCGAGACGGCGCCGCACGTCTACCGCGAGGTCCACTTGCACCAGGGAACGATCATCGATCCGCGCGGCACCACCTTGCGGCCGGGGATGATCGTCGAGATTTCGGGCCGCGCGCAACCCGACGGCTCGCTCGACGCCGACAGCATCGTCACGCGCTAATCCCGGACTGAGGTTCGCGGGCGCCCGCCGAACGTGGAGCGCGTGACGCTTCGACCGCTTCCCGTCTCGATTGTTTCCCTCGTCCTTGCGTGCGCCTTTGCAGGCGTTCCGCGCGCACAGGCGGCGGCGGTGCGCCTGCCGTTTCCGCTTCCCGCGAGTTTCGCGGCCGTGCTGCCGTGCGCCGATTGCCCGGGGATCGACGTCACGCTCACGCTCTATTCCGACGGACGCTACGCCGCGCGTTGGAACTACCGCGAGCGCGGAACGCGCTTCGAGCGCGGGCTGTGGCACGCCGAGGAGGCAAACGCGACGCTCGCGATGGAGCCCGCCGACGGCAGCGCGTACCGGCTCCGCGTCCGCTCCGCGACCAGCCTCGAACCGCTTTCGCCCGACGGCAAACCGATCTCCGGGCCGCACGAATCGTTCACGCGACTCGGAAACGTGGTGGAGTTCTCCGCGCGCGATCTCGCGCTCGCCGGCGAACCGACCAAGTCGCTCGCCGAGGGCCCGTGGACGATCGTCGAACTCGACGGCGGCCCGATCGTCTTCCCCGCCAAGCTGATCGTCCCGACCTTGAACTTCGAGGTGGCCGCGCACCGCGTCGGCGGCTCGGCCGGCTGCAATCGCCTGACCGGTCCGTTTTCGGTCGCCGGCCCCGGCCTCCGCCTGGGTCCGCTTGCGACCACGCGCATGACCTGCGGCGCCGCCGCCGACGCGCTCGAGAGGGGGGTCCTCGCCGCCCTCGCCGCCACCGACGCCTACGCGATCGACGGCGACGTGCTCGCGCTCTTCCACGGTCATCGCATCGTCGCGCGCTACCGCTCGCTCATTAGGGCAGCGTGCGCGCCGGATTTCTGGGTACCAACTCGGCGAAAGGACGACAAGCGATGACCAAGTACGAGTTCAAGATCGTTTCGCTCGATCGGTCGCAACTGCGCCATCCGGGCAGCGGG
>JBOHTX010000259.1:0-3020 GCA_050733855.1 Vulcanimicrobiaceae bacterium | reverse complement strand
ATCCTGACGCACGACTACGGGCAGGCGTCGGCGATCGATTTCTTCGGGCCGCGTTACGGCCTGCCGCCCGCGATCAGCGGCCACAATCAATATTACAATTGGGGTCCGCGCGGTGCGAGCGGCGCCGTCGTGCTCGCGATCGGCGTTTCGCGCGCGCTTCTGGCGCGGGAATTCGGAGGGATCGAGCAGGTCGGCATCTACCGCGATCGTTACGTGCTGCCCGATTTCAATAATCTGCCGATCTTGCTCTGTACGCGTCCTCGCGAACCGCTCGAAACATTCTGGCCTGCGCTCAAGCGCTACGAGTGAACAGGTCGAGTTGGGCTCCGCTATGCGCTGTGAGTTCGGCGCGCAGGCTGCGCGGCCGCGCGCTAAAGTGCAAGCCGGCGCGGGCCGCGCCGACGCGCGCTTTCGTGCGCGCGGCCAGTGCTGCCGTGCCGTAGCGGCCGCGGTAGGCGCGCTCGTAGGGTGCGACCAGGTGCGGAAAGTCGGCCTGCAAGAACGCGAAGAAGCGCTCGCGTGCGGCCGGTCCGAGATTGAGCAGACCGTGCCAGGCACCGCTTGCGCCCGCTTCGGCGGCCGCGCAAAAGACCGCGCGCAGCGAGTCGACCGCATCGGTGAGACCCGGAACGATCGGTGCGACCGCGACGTACGTCCGGATTCCCGCCGCGGCGAGCGCGCGAACCGTGCGCAGCCGCTGCGCGGGCGCGGCGACCGTCGGCTCGAGTTTGCGTGCGAGCGCCGCATCGAGCGTCGGGAGGCTGATCGCGACCGTCAGCGGCGTGCGCCGGGCGAGTTCGCGGAGCAGCTCGAGATCGCGCAGCACGAGCGGCGAGCGGGTGATCAGATCGGTTGCGACGGCGGCGCGCGCGAGTTCCCCGAGGATCGCGCGCGTGATGAAGTAGCGCGCTTCGAGCGGCTGGTATGGATCGGTCGCGGTCCCGAGCGCGACCCGCTCGCCAGGTCGCACGCGCTGCAGCTCACGGCGTAGGACGGCGGCCGCATCGACTTTCGCGACGAGATCGGTCCCCCAGCTGCCGATCCCGTCGCGCTCGAGATAGGCGTGCGTCTCGCGGGCATAGCAGAAGACGCACTCGTGGCGGCAGCCGCGATAGGGGTTAATCGACCAGGCGAACGGCATCCCGCGCACGCGATTGAGCACCTGTTTCGGCCGGCGCTCCTCGACCCGGAGTTCCATGCGAACGTATGTTCGTTAGCGTCCCTCTCGAAACCCGCCGCGGCCGGGGCTCGCTTGCGCAGAAGCGAAGGCGGCGGCGATGGAGCGCAGCTTCGACGTGCTCGTCCTCGGGGGCGGAAACGCGGGCTCGGCGGCCGCAATTGCCGCGGCCCGCGGTGGTGCCCGCACGCTCCTCGTCGAACGCTACGGGTTCCTGGGTGGAACGGCGACCGCGGCGATGGTCGGGCCCTGGATGACCTTCCATTCCGGCGGCGAGCGGATCGTCGGCGGGATCGCCCAGGAGATCGTCGAGCGGCTGGTCGCGAGCGGCGGCTCGCCCGGACACGTTCCCGACGCTTCCGGTTACGTCGCCACGATCACGCCCTTCGATGTCGAGGCGCACAAGGCACTCCTCTTCGAGATGACCGAAGAGGCCGGCGTCCGCCTGCTCTTGCACGCGGTTTTTCTCGAGACGCTCCTCGGGCCCGGCGGCGGCGTCACGGGCGTCCGCGTGCAGACGATCGCAGGCCCGCGCGACTATCGGGCGACGGTGACGGTCGACGCTTCCGCCGACGCGCTGGTCGCCGCCGCGGCCGGCGTCGCGTGGCAGCAGGGCGACGAACGCGGGCACGTGCAGCCGGCGAGCCTGATGTTTCGCTTGGGGCACGTCGATCTCGAGGCACTGGCCCGCTATGCGCGCGAACGCCCCGACCAGGTCCGCACGAGCCTCCCGCCCGAGCAGCGGACGGCCGGCAATCTCACGGCGGTCGCCGGGCTCTACGAGATTTGGGAGGAGGCGCGGGCGCGCGGCGAGATCGCGATCCCCCGCGAACTGGTCTCGTTCTTCGCGACCCCGTATCCCGACGAAGTCACCGTGAACATGACGCGGGTCGTCGAGATCGATCCGCTCGATCCCGACGACCTGACCCGCGCCGAAGTCGAGGCGCGCAAGCAGGTCGGCGAACTGGTCCGTTTCTTTCGCGCGCGCGTCCCCGGCTTCGCACAGGCGCGGCTGCTCGCGAGCGGCGCGCAGGTCGGCATCCGCGAGTCGCGCCGGATCGTGGGCCGCTACACGCTCACCCGCGACGACGTGCTGGCGGCGCGCGCCTTCCCCGACCCGGTCGCGCGCAGCGCCTATCCGATCGACGTCCACAATCCGTCCGGGAGCGGAACCCGCACGGAGCGGCTTGCGCCCGGCAGCGCCTACGAAATTCCATACCGCTGCCTGCTTCCCGAGCAGGTCGCCGGCTTGCTCGTCGCAGGGCGCTGCATCTCGACGACCCACGAGGCGCTCGCTTCGACCCGTCTCACGCCGACCGTCATGACGCTCGGCCAAGCTGCCGGGACGGCGGCAGCGCTCGCGATCGCGCGCAAACTCGCGCCGAGCGAACTTCCGTACGCCGAGCTGCACGCGCGGCTGGTCGCCGACGGCGTCGATCTTCGGCGCGCAGAGATCCACGAGTGCCGCGGCAACGCCTGAGCTGTGCGAGCCGGCCCCCGCGGGACCCGCTCGCGATCGCGTTCTCCGATTTCGGCGGCTTGCCGCTGCTTGCGGAATACGACGCCGAAGCCGCGGCGATCCGAATCAACCGCGGCGCCGTGCTCGCACTGGCGCACGCGAACGGCCCGGCCGAGGCCGCGAGCTTCGTCGCGGCGGCGATCGTCCACGAGCGCTTCCACCGCGATCATCCCGGCGCGTCCGAAGCGAGGGCCCACGCGGCGGTTCGCGAGCAACTGGGGCTCGAACCGCGGGAGCTGGAGGCCGCGCTCGCGTTGGTTCTCCCCTGCGGCTGATCGCCGGGCTCGATGCCGGCCAGAGCGGGACGCGCGCGGCGTTCGCCGA
>JBOHTX010000258.1:0-3036 GCA_050733855.1 Vulcanimicrobiaceae bacterium | reverse complement strand
CGCTGCAAGTGGTCGGACTGCGCGAGACGACGGGGCGGCGTGCTCCCCGTTCGCCCCCGGGCCGCCACTCGGCGCTTTGTTGGAAAACGGGGCGGCGTGCCCCCCGTTGCCCCCCGGGCCGGCACTCGCCGGCCCTTATGGTCCCAACGCTGCCGGTCGCCGGACTGCGCGAGACGACGGGGCGGCGTGCCTGCGGGCGGCTCGGGGGTTCGAGTGCCCTCGGCCCTAAGTACGCGCCAGATGAGCGTCCGGCGCAATCCGCTCGGCTCTCCGAATCCGGAGCAAGCGGCCTTCCTCGAGCGGGCGATGGAACAGTACGCTTCGGCGACCTACAGCTTCGCCTACCGCCTGGCGGGAAATGAAAGCGACGCGGCCGACCTGACGCAAGAGGCATTCTTGCGGGTCTACAAGGCCTGGCGTTCGTTCCAACCAGGGACCTCGTTCCTCGCGTGGATCTACCGGATCGTCACGAATCTGTACCGAGACGAACTTCGGAGGCGCAAAGGCCGTTACTTCGAGGAGATACCCGAAGACAACGCCCCCCAACGTTTTGGCGGTCAGCGGCCGCTCGCGACGACGCCGATCGACGACCTGGTCGACGCCGAACTCGACGAACCGCTCTCGCGAGCGCTCGCGCAGCTCTCGCCCGACCAGCGCCAGGTGGTTTTGCTTGCGGATATCGAGGAGTACAGCTATCAGGAGATCGCCGAAATCGTGGGGTGCTCGATCGGAACCGTCCGCTCGCGCCTGCACCGTGCACGCTCGCTCCTGCGACGCCTGATCGAACGCGCCCGCAGCCTACCGCAAGAGAACCGATGACCGAACACCTCAGCCCCGAAACGCTCGTTGACTTCCTCCGCGGCGAACTCTCGCCGGCAGCGGATGCAGCGGCGCACGCCCATCTGGCAGACTGCGCCGCATGCCGCGAACTGCGCGCTCGGGAAACGACGCTCGTCGAGCGCCTGCGTGCCGTGGTGCGCGCCGACCGGCGCGAGCTGCCGCCGCAGGTCGTCGCGAACGTGCGCGCGGCGATTCGCGGCCCGGTGCAGCGGAGTTGGGCCCGCAGCCTGCTCTCTCCGGGGGCGCTCGCACTCCCGCTGGCCGCCGCGGTGGCGCTCGCCTTCTTCCTCGGCGATCCATTCGGCCGGGCGCCGGGACCGACGATCGACGCGCTCTACTATCTGCAGGCCCATGCCGATCAATCGCTTGCGGTTCCGCTTGCCGAACGCGGTGCGACAGCCGCGCTGAACCTTTCGATGAACGAAGCCGCGCAAAGCGCTCCAGAGGCGATCGCGGCAGCCGGCGCCGCGGGTGCGAGCGATGCGAACCTCGCGGTCATCGATGCGATGCCGTAGCGCACTCGCCGTCTGCACGGCGTTGCTGGCGCTTGCGTCGGGCCCACTCTTGGCCGATAGCGACGATCTCCCGCTCGGCGATCCGGCCACGATCTTGCACGCGACCGTGGTCGCCCCGCAACACTGGTCGTACGTCGGCGAACTGCAGATCACGCGCTACAGTTCGAGCCGCGCCGTCGCGACGCTCGAACGAGTCGAACATCTTGCGCCCGCGAGCACCCGCCGCATGTTTCTGGCACCGGAGGAACTCTACGGCGACTACGTGGTGACGCGCGGCACGACGACCTACGAGTACGATGCTCTGCGCCGGCGCGTCGTGATCTCGCATAATCCGCTCTTGGCGGCGGGGGGCGTCGCGCTCGGCAACCTGGCGCGAGTTTTGCAGAACTATCGTCCGCTCGTGCAATCGACCGAGATCATCGCCGGCAGGCCTGCGATCGACGTGCTGCTCGTCAATCGTTATACCGGCGAACGGGGCGTGCGCATCTGGGTCGACGACGAGACGGGCCTGCTGCTCGGCAAGGAAGTCTATCACGCGAGCGGCGCGGTCGCCGAAATGGTCCGCTACGAGGAGCTGAGCTACACCCGGAACTTGCCGCTCAGCCTGTTCTCGACCGACGCGCCGAGCGGATACGCGACGGTCGCCGGACACGATTCGCAGTTGCCGAACCCCGACTTGGCCGCGGCGGCGAAGCAGGCCGGCTTTGCGCCGGTCACGCCGCAATCGCTCCCGCAGGGCTTCGCGCTCGTCGGCGCCGATGCGGCCACGGTGCATGGCGTACGCTCGCTCCACCTGCTGTATTCCGACGGTCTCCGCACGCTTTCGCTCTTCGAGAACGCGGCCGGCGCCGCAACCGACTACGGGACGATGCGCCCCAAACCCATCCGGATCGGCGACCGCGACGGCGAGTACGTCGAGGACGGCCCCACGACCCTCTTGACCTGGAGCGATCGCGGCGTGGCCTTCGCGCTCGTCGGCGACCTGCTGCGCGACGAACTCGTCGCCATCGCCCGCAGCGTGACGGTGTAGGGCGCTAACTCGCGCGCGGTTGGCCGAAGGTTGGGTTGGGTGTGCGGCCCGCGAGCGAGGCGTCGAGTGCGCCGGCGAGCGACGCTTCGGGGATCTCGCCGGAATTGATCGATTGAATCCGGCCGTCGGCTCCGATCAGGACGAGCGTCGGGTAGCCCCCTTGCAGATACGTTTTCGCGACTCCGAGGGTCGGATCGAAGGCGACCGGGTACGCCACCGAAAAGCGCTGCGCGAAAGCGGCGACGTCGGCTTCCGTCTCGGGGCTGACGCCGTCCATCCCGGCGGCATTGCCCGAGACCGCCTCCAGGTTCACACGGCCCGCAAACTGCCGATAGAGCGCGTTGAGCGTCGCGGTTTCGTGCTGGCAGTGCGGGCACCAGGTTGCGAAGACTTCGAGCAGCGTCGGCTTGCCGGCGTCGTGCGCGAGGTTGAACGGCCCCGCGCTCGTCGTCACCGCGAACTCCGGTGCGCGCTGGCCGACCGAGATCTTCGCGAGCGTCGGTGCGAGCGTCGCCGTCGGCGGAACGTGCGAGGCGTAGGCAAAGGCCGCGATGATCACGAGCGCGATGATTCCGAGCGAGACGTACAGCGGCGTCCGCCCGCGCGTTCGCACGGCGCCGGGACGAGATGCGGCTTTGCTCATACGGGCGA
>JBOHTX010000257.1:0-3069 GCA_050733855.1 Vulcanimicrobiaceae bacterium | reverse complement strand
GGTGAGTCTCGCGGGGATCGAAGCGCTGCCGGCCGGTCCCGCTTACCACTTGGTGCTCGTTCCGCTGCGCGACCCGAAGATCTTTCGCTTGCGCGATCTCTGGATTGCGACCCAAAACGATGTGACCGAGCAGCTCGCGGTGCAGGGGCTGTTCTCCGGAAAGCCTTACGACGGGGTGCGCTGGACGGTGCGCTACGTCGAGGTCGACGAGCGCTGGTACATCGGCCAGATCCGGACGACCGACACGTTGCATTTCGGGCTCGGCCGCACCGTCGACGGACTCGAGTACGACTTCGTCGACTACGCGTTCCCGGCGACGATCCCAACCGCCGATTTCGCGCGGCTGCTCTGATGCGCGCGGCAAGCTGCCAGGGGCGCCCGCGGCGAGCGCAAAGTCTTGCCGACGCATATGCATAAGCGCGCCGCCCTGCTGCTGGCCGATGGGACGCGTTTCGAGGGAGCGGGCCTCGGGCCCGCGGGGACCTCGTTCGGCGAAGCGGTCTTCTATACGGGGATGACCGGCTACGAAGAGGCGCTCACCGATCCGTCGTACGCCGGGCAGTTGCTGGTCTTTACCTATCCGATGATCGGCAACTACGGCATCTCGGGGCGCGACGCGCAGCACCCACGACCGTGCGTCGCCGGTGCCGTCATCAAACGTCTGGCCGAACGGCCGTCGCATGCGTTCGCGCGCGAGTCGCTCGGCGCGTGGCTCGAACGCGAAGGGGTACGAACGCTGCTCGGGATCGATACCCGCGCGCTGGTGACGACGCTGCGCGAACACGGGACGCTCGCGGGGGCGATTGCGCTCGGCGAAGCGTCGCTCGTATCCGCCGAGCGCGAGCTTGCGACCTACGCCCGAACGGCGACCACGCGCGGCCTGGTCCCCTCGGTCGCGCTGGCGGACGAAACGGCGGCACAGCTTGGCGCCGGCGGCGAGGGTCCGCGGATCGTCCTGCTCGATTGCGGGGTCAAGCGCGCCATCGTGCGCGAGCTGAGGGCGCTCGGCGCGCGCGTCCTGTTGCTGCCGTACGGCGCGAGTGCTGCACAGATTCTGGCGCTCGAACCGGCCGCGCTCGTCATCTCACCGGGCCCCGGTGACCCGACCGACCTGCCCGCGACGATCGAGACGCTGCGCGGCTTGCTCGGCCGATTGCCGATGTTTGGGATATGCCTGGGCCACCAGTTGCTGGCGCTCGCCTGCGGGGCGCGGACCTACAAGCTGCCCTACGGGCACCGTGGCGGCAATCAACCGGTAAAAGATCTGCGCGCCGGGAGGGTCCTGGTGACGGCGCACAATCACGGCTATGCGGTCGACGGGGACAGCCTGCCGGCGGAGCTGGAAGCGACGCTCGTCAACCTCAACGACGGCACCAACGAAGGTTTTCGCCACCGCAGGTTGCCGATCGCGGCGGTGCAATTTCATCCCGAGGCCTCGCCAGGCCCGTACGACGCGCGTGGGCTCTTCGCCGAGTGGTTCGCATCGCTCGCGGCCTAGCGGTGGCACCGGCCGCATGCGCGGCGCTCGCCTTCGCGTTCGTGCCGCCCGCCACCGCCCAGCCGCTCGCGACCTTGCGGGTGCGCGCGTTCACGCTCGCGGTCGATCGCAGCGACCTCGCGGTCGGCGAGCGCTTCCATCTGATCATCGCGACCAGCGTCGCTCAGGAACTCCCCGGGCTCGACGCGGTCGTGTTGCCGAACCTGGCCGGCTTCGAGACGCTCGGCGACGAGCGTCGCTGCAACGCCGGTCCTCACCGCACGCTCTGCCTCGAACGGCTGACCCTCGATGCAAGTGCCCCCGGCGACTACACCCTCGGGCCTGCCGAACTCGACGCGATCGACGCGCGCAACGGCAAGCCCAGCCGCTTCGAAACCAACACGGTAGTCGTGCACGTTCGCGGCCTCTCCCCGCTTGCGAAAGCGGGTCGTTTCATCGGCGACGTTTTTTGGGCGGCGCTACACGCCTTCTTCGTGGTTGCGATCGTCGGCTGCATCGTATTCACCGCCGTCTGGCTGGTCGCGCGCCGGCTCTTCGGCGTACCCGCGGCGAGGCCGGCGGCACCGCCGCCCGCGCAGCTGCCGGCGGCCGTCGCCGACGACGATGCGCGCCTGGCCGCGTTGGTCGGCGCGCTGGAACGCGAACCTTCGCGCCTGCGTGCGATCGCGGTCCGCGAAGAGCTGCGCCGGCGCTTGGGCGCACGCGAACGCGAGACGCTCGCCGACTTGGTCGCGCGCCACGCCAGCAACGGCCGCGTCGCAACGCTCGAAGCGCTGCGCGCGATCGAAGTAGCCGCGTTCTGCGAAGACGAGCGAGTCGTCCGCTCGGTGCGGGAGGCATTGCCGTTCTTACGAGCTTGAGTCCGCGCACCTTACTCGAGGCGCTGTCGGCGACCGTGGTCGGCCAAACCGAGGCGCTCGAATCGCTGCTCTATGCCGTGATCGCAGGCGGGCACATCGTGCTCGAAGGTCCGCCGGGGCTCGCCAAAACGCTTGCCTGCCGGGCGCTGGCGTGCGCCGTCGGCGGCAGCTTCAAGCGCATCCAGTTCACCCCGGACCTCTTGCCGAGCGATATCGTCGGGACACGCATCTTCGATCAGAAGAGCGGCGACTTCTCGACGACGCTCGGGCCGATCTTCGCGAACGTGGTCTTGGCCGACGAGATCAACCGCGCACCGGCCAAGGTGCAGTCCGCGCTGCTCGAGAGCATGCAGGAACGCCAAGTGACGATCGGGCCGGCGACCCACCCCCTGCCTGACCCCTTCGTCGTGACGGCGACCATGAATCCGCTCGATAGCGAGGGGACCTATGCGTTGCCGCTCGCACAGATGGATCGCTTTCTCGCCAAGGTGCTCGTTTCGTATCCCTCGCGTGCCGACGAACTGACGATCCTCGATCGTTTCGGCGGCGAGCCGCCGCCGATGCCGGAGGACGTGGTCGGAGTCGACGACGTGCGCGCCTGGCGGCACGCGGCGCATGCGATCTACGTCGAGCCGCGCGTGCGGCACTACATCGTCGATCTGGTCGCGCTCACGCGCGCGCCGCACGAGTACCTCGACCGCGGCGCCAGCC
>JBOHTX010000256.1:0-3076 GCA_050733855.1 Vulcanimicrobiaceae bacterium | reverse complement strand
CCTTTCCTCTCAACGGTGCGCTCGAGCCGGCGACTGCCGTTCCGAACTCCGCGAACGCCGCGGCCCGCGCAGCGGAGCAGGCGCCGCCAAGCGCAAGGCTGCGCCTCGTGGTCATGCAAGATATTTTCAGCGGCGGAGGAACGAGCGCCAACGATGTGCCGGTCGCCGGGCTGCGAGCGACGCCGAGCGTGACGCTCGGCCCCGTGAGCGCGCGCGCGGCGGGGGTCGTCGCCGGGGATCGCGTCGATCTCGTTTGCGACGCGGGGCGCCTCGCGGACCTGGTGGTCGTCGTCGACGAGCGGCTCGGCGAGGGGCTTGCGCGGATCGTCGACGGGCTTCCTGACGGTCCCGCGAATGCGCTTGGGGAACTCGTGCGCATCGAGAACGTGCGCCGTGCGAGCGCGGCGCAAGAGGCCGCGCTGATCGGGGGCCTGAGATGATTCCGTGGTGGGCGCTGGCCCTGATCAAATCCGTCATCGTGCTGTTCGTGGTGGTGACGGTCTTCGCGTACGCGATGCTCTTCGAGCGCAAGATCCTCGCCTGGATGCAGCTCCGCCCGGGGCCCAATCGCGTCGGCCCCTGGGGACTCTTACAGCCGGCGGCCGATGCCGGCAAGATGTTCTTCAAGGAAGACCTCACGCCCAAGAGCGCCGATCCGCTGATCTACCGGCTCGCGCCGTTCATTTCGCTGTTCTGCGCGATGGGAGTGTTCGCCGTGATTCCGTTCGCGGAGACCTCGGGCGGCCTGTGGGGCGTCGGCGACGTCAACGCCGGGATCCTCTTCGTCTTCGCGATCGGCTCGATCGGCATCTATGGCATTTCGCTGGCGGGCTGGTCGTCGGGCTCGAAGTATCCGCTGCTCGGAAGCATCCGTTCGACCGCGCAAATGATCAGCTACGAGCTGTCGATGACGCTCTCGGTGATCGGGGTGCTGGTGCTGGCCGGCACGACGTCGCTCGCCGGGATCGTTCGCTCGCAATACCACGAGTGGTTCCTGATCCCGCAAATCGTCGGCTTCATCATCTACCTGATCACCGCCGTCGCCGAGACCAACCGCGCGCCCTTCGACTTGGTCGAAGCCGAATCGGAGCTGGTCGCGGGCTTCCACACCGAATACTCGGGGCTGCGCTTCGGGCTCTTT
Source organism: Vulcanimicrobiaceae bacterium (assembly GCA_050733855.1). GTDB lineage: Bacteria > Vulcanimicrobiota > Vulcanimicrobiia > Vulcanimicrobiales > Vulcanimicrobiaceae > JBOHTX01. The sequence goes on along the minus strand of JBOHTX010000256.1, from coordinate 1,935 downwards.
TTCATCGCCGAGTATCTGAACATGATCTCGGTCGCCTGCATCGCGACCCTGCTCTTCCTCGGCGGCTGGAACGCGCTGCCGGGCCTGGGCTTCATCCCGCCGATCGTATGGTTCATCCTCAAGGCCGCGCTCTTCATCTTCGGGTACATCTGGCTGCGCGGGACTCTGCCGCGCCTGCGCTACGATCGTTTGATGAGTTTCGGCTGGAAGGTCCTCTTACCGATCGCCACGCTCAACGTGATGGTGACGGCGGCGCTGGTCGCCGCGAAACCGTGATCGTCGAAGATTTCCTCGATGCGGTCGATGCGCTCGTGCGCGGCTTTGCCGTGACCTTGCGCTACGCGTTCCGCAAGCGGCCGACCGTCGAGTATCCGAGCGTTCGCAAGCAGCACGCTCCACGCTTTCACGGCCTGCACGAGCTGCGCCGCTACGCCGACGGCCGGGAGCGCTGCATCGGCTGCGAGCTGTGCGCCATCGCCTGCCCGGCCAATGCGATCACCGTGATCGGCGCGGAGAACGCGCCCGGCGACCGCCGTTCGCCGGGCGAGCGCTTCGCGGCCCGCTACGAAATCGACGAGCTGCGCTGCATTTTCTGCGGGCTCTGCGAGGAAGCGTGCCCGACCGATGCGATCGTGCTCACACCGCACTTCGAGATGGCCGATTACCGCCGCGGCGCCTTCATCTACGACAAGACGCGGCTGCTGGTCTCGCCGGAGGCCGGCGTCGGCAGCGCGCCCGACGAGCGCCCGGGCGGGATCCCGGCCGACCTCGGCGCGGTCGCCGAAGAGAAATCGACCGTCGATATCGCCGAAGGCTATCGCGCGACCGAACGCGGCGCGCTCTTGGCGCGCGAGCGCAAGGGGCTGGCCGGGTGATCGCCTTTGCGATCTTGGCCGTCGTCTTGGTGGCGAGCGCCCTGTTCGCGATGGCGGCCCGCAAGCCGGTCTACGCGGTCGTCGGGCTGCTCGCGAACTTTCTCGCGCTCGCGGCCATCTACGTGAAGCTCGATGCGGAATTTCTCGGGATCATCCAGGTCGTGATCTACAGCGGCGCGATCTTGATGCTCTTCGTGTTCGTGATCGCGTTGCTCTCGAGCGGCGTCGGCGCGTTTCCCGAAGGCCCCGACCGGATGCGCTGGGGGCGCCCGGCGGGCCTGGTCGCGGCGCTCGTCGCGCTTGGGCTCGTGTTGTGGACGGTGGCGCGCACACCGCTCGCCGTGCAACCGCCGCCGGTCGGCGTCCCACTCGGAGCGCCCGGCCACCCGAACGTCTTCGGCAGCATCGGCGATTTCGGTGCGGCCCTGTTCACCACGTACCTGCTGCCGTTTGAGATTACGGCGCTCGTGCTCTTGGTCGCGGTGATCGGGGTCGTGCTGATCGCGGGCGACAGCGCGCCGGCACCGACCCTCGGCCGCCACCACCCGCACCGCCGGGCCGGCGCGCGCGCCCGCGAGCCGATCGCCAAGGTGGGCAAGTGAACGTCGCGCCGGGCGCTTACGTCGCGCTTTCGGCGGTGTTGTTCTTCATCGGGGTCGCGGGCGTGCTCGTGCGGCGCAATCCGTTGATCGTGCTGATGGCGATCGAGCTGATGTTCAACGCGGCGAATTTGGCGCTGGTCGCGTTCGCCAGGGTGTGGCGGCTCGACGCGGGCCAGGTCTTCGTGTTCCTGGTGGTGACGGTGGCGGCCGCCGAAGCCGCGATCGGGCTCGCGATCGTGGTCGCGGTCTTCCGTCGCGCGCGAAACGTCGATCTTGACGAAGTCTCGAGGCTGCGCGGATGAACGGGGCCTGGCTGTTTCCGCTGTGGCCGCTGCTGCTCGCGCTCTGGCTCCTGCCGCTCGCCGGTGCGCTCGCCATCTGGGCCTTCGGTCCGTACCTGCGGCGTGCGGCCGGCGTGCTCGGCTCGCTGTGCGTGCTGGTGCCGTTCGTGCTGGCGC
>JBOHTX010000255.1:0-3084 GCA_050733855.1 Vulcanimicrobiaceae bacterium | reverse complement strand
GTCCCGGCCTTGGCGGAAGCGCTCCGGGCCGACCCGAGCGCGCTCGTGCGCGGCCACGCGGCCTGGGCCCTCGGGCAGATCGGCTCGCCGCTTGCGCGGCAAGCGCTCAGCGAGCGGCGCGCACGCGAGGCGGTCCCGGCCGTCCGGGAGGAGATCGAAACGGCGCTCGGCGCGGAAACCGCCGGCCCGCCGGCGGCGTTCCAGACGCGATGAGCCTCGTTCGATTCGCGCGCGCAGGATGCGCATTGTCCGCGTTCCTCGCGCTCGCGGCCGGCGTTGCCGCCGCCCCGAGTGCACCCGCAAGCCCGACGCCCGCAGCGAGCGCGTCTCACGCTCCCGCGCTCCTCGATCCTGCGAGCGATCCGCTCTTCCGGCGGATGGTTGCGCTCAACGCCTCGCTTGCAACCTATCGCGCGCACGTGCACCTCGACGTCGCGCTGCACAGCTTCCCGTTTATCAGCTCTGCCTTCGACGGCAGCGTCTACTACAAGCGGCCCGACAAGTACGCGGTCGATTTCGATACGGTCCCGGCGCTGGCCGCGGAGTTCAAAAAGGTCTATCCGCACTTGGACCCGCCGAGCCTCTGGCCCACGCTCTACGACATGGCGACCCTCTCGGACCAAGCCGGGACGAGCACCTTGCGCCTGGTCCCCAAGAAGAACGGCCGGGTCGACCACCTCGACGTCGAGGTCGACGACGCGACCGCCACGATCCGCCGCTACACCTGGACGTACAAGGACGGCGGCGACATCGGCTTCACGCAGACCTTCTCGGACCAGGGCGGCAAATTTCTGCCGGCGACGCAACTCGGAACCGTCGACCTTCCGGCCTACAAGGCGAGTTTGGTCGCGCATTTCTCCGCCTACCGGCTCAACGTGGCCCTGGCCGACTCGCTGTTCGCGCAGTAGCGCCGGGGGCCGCCTCGGCCGGCGTCGAAAGAGAAGCGCCCACCGTGCAGACGATCGACCTTCTCGAAGCCACTCCCCTCGCGCCGCTACGCGACCAGTTCCGGCGCCCGATCACCTACCTGCGGATCTCGGTGACCGACCGCTGCAACCTGCGCTGCATCTACTGCATGCCCGAAGCGGGGCTGCCTTGGATCCCAAAAGCCGGGATCCTCGGCTTCGAGGAGATCGAGCGCATCGTGGCCGCGGCCGCTTCGGTCGGCGTGCGCAGCATTCGTTTGACCGGCGGCGAACCGCTGGTGCGGCGTGACCTGCCGGAACTGGTTCGGCGAATCGCGTCGATCCCGGGGATCGACGATATCGCGCTCTCGACCAACGGCATCTTACTCTGCGAGCAGTTGCCCGCCTTGCGGGCCGCGGGATTGCGGCGGGTCAACATCTCGCTCGATACGCTGCGCGAAGAGCGCTTCTTCGCGCTGGCGCGGCGTCCGGGGCTCGCGCGCGTGCTGGCGGGGATCGATGCGGCGCTGGCCGCCGGTCTCGCGCCGCTCAAGCTCAACTGCGTCGTGATGCGAGGGCGCAACGACGACGAACTGGCCGCCTTCGCTGCGCTCACGCGCGAGCGCGAACTGTTCGTGCGCTTCATCGAGGTGATGCCGGTCGCAGACAACGCCGAACTGCAACGCGACGCGTACGTGTCCGCCGACGAGATCGTGGCGCGCTTGAACGAGGTCGCGGCGCTCGCGCCGGTCGCGGGACCGGGCGGCAACGGGCCGGCCCGCTACTTCGCCTACCCGGGTGCGCCCGGCGCGGTCGGCGTCATCAGCCCGCTCTCGCACGATTACTGCGAACGCTGCAACCGGGTCCGGCTGACGGCCGACGGGCGGCTGCGGCTCTGTCTCTTCGGCGATTACGAGGTCGATCTGCGCACGCCGTTGCGCGCCGGGGCGACGGAGCAAGAACTCGCCGCCCTCTTCCGCGGCAGTATGCTGATCAAACCCGAACGTCATCACTTGCGCTTGGGCGAAGCGCAGAGCCGGATGCGCGCCTTCTCCGAGATCGGCGGTTAGCGCCCCAGCGAGGGAAGACGGCGGCGCGGCCGAAAGCGGGCGCTCGGAGGTATTGAGTCATTGCGTAACCGTGCGGGGATCCTTATCGTGGTGCTTGCGGCCGCGGCGGCCGTCATTTCGGGATGCGCGAAACAGCCGTCCAACGGACCGGTTACCGACGAAGCGACGTCGGGCTTGAAAGCGGGCGCACCGCAGGCTGCGGCTACGAGCGGCAGTGCGAGTTCGGCGACAGCCTTCGCGCCCGGCAATGCGACCCTCGGGAAGGCGATCTTCGCGCAGAATTGTGCGGTCTGTCACGGGACGGCGGGCAGCGGTGCCGGCGGCGGGATCGGACCGCGCCTGGTCGGCGAGAAGGCGCGCAAGAACTACCCGCAAACCGTCGTCTGGATCAAGAATCCGCGCTCGCCGATGCCGAAGCTCTATCCCGCGACGCTGAACCTCCACGACGTTGAAAACGTGGCGGCCTACGTGCAAAGCCTGTAGGAGACCCTCGGGTTATGGCGCGCATCCGTCTTCGGCCCGCCTTTTGTCCGAATACGTCGTTGCTCATCGGTCATGAAGCTACGGCTTGGGTCCCTCTTCGCGCCTCGCCATCGAACAAAATTCGGGACCGAATCCGAACACGGCCATAACCGCCGCCCTCTACGTTTTCGGACGGGACCTGCGGCTCGACGATCACCGCGGGCTGGCCGCGGCAGCGACCTTGGGCACGATCGTCCCGGGGTACATCGAAGATCCCGGCGACCGTGCGCGTGCGCTCAATCCGCGCCGTGCGGCCTATCGCGAGGCCGCACTCGGTTCGCTTGCGGCCGAGCTTGCCGCTCGGGGCGCGCGCCTGTGCATTCGCCGCGGCCCGCGGGCCGCAGTGCTCGTCCGGCTCGCGCGGGAACTCGAGGTCCGGACGGTCGTCTGGTCGGCCGGCTACGGCGCGCGCGCGCTCGCGCGTGACCGCGGGCTGCAGGCGGCGCTCGAAGAGGCCGGCCTCGCAGTCCGCATCGTCCACGACGCCCCGGCGGTCTCGCCCGAGCAAATCGTCGCCGCACGCGCCGAGGACCCAGGCGGATACCGTTCGTTTGCGGCCTTTGCAAGCGCTTGGGAAGCGCAGCCGC
>JBOHTX010000254.1:0-3096 GCA_050733855.1 Vulcanimicrobiaceae bacterium | reverse complement strand
CACACCTCGTGCTCGACGACCCCGCCACCGCGCTGCTGCGAACCGCCGCCGACCGCGGCGCGCTGTCCGCGCGGGCGCTCGACCGGATCGTGCGGGTCGCGCGCACGATCGCGGACCTCGCCGGCGACGAACGGATCGGGGCAGCGCACGTCGCCGAAGCGATCGGCTACCGCGCGCTCGACCGCCGCCGGGCGGTGGCCTGAACGGGGGGCAACCGCGAGTCGCCCGTCGGCCCGCAAAGCGGCGAACCGCAGCCGTTACTCGGGGTAGCCGATCTCCAAGATCGCGATCTCGATCGGGCCCGCTGGACGTTGCCAGGTGGCCCGGTCCCCGACGCGGGTGCCGAGCAACGCCCGCGCGAGCGGCGAGCCGGCCCCGACCCGGCCGGCCGCGACGTCGACTTCGTCCTCGCCGACGATTTCGAAGCTCCGCGGCGCCGGGCCGGCGCCCGCAACCGTCACCTGGGCTCCGAACGCGACCCGCGAGCGATCCGCCGGCGGCGGAATCGCGACCACCGAATCCAGTTTGCGCGCAAGCTCCCGCCGCGCCGCTTCGTCGCGGGCGCCGGCCAGCGCGCCCTCCAAAGCGGCGTAACCGCGGGGCGTGATCGGGCGCGGCTCGACGGGTCGCTCGAGCACCGGCTCGAGCGGCTCCCGATCCTCCTGCTCCTTGACGAACGCGCGACTCATACCCCATTGTACCGCGTTTTCGGGCCGGCAGTGCAGGTCTTGGGATCAGTGGCCGACGCCGACCGGGCCGGCGGGCGCCTGGGGCTTGCGCATCAGGAAGATCAGCGGGATGAAGAGCGCGCCGACCACGGCGATCACCAGGGCCGCATCGGCGTAGGCGGCGACCGCCGCTTGCCCGTTCACGATCCGAGAGAGCTGGGCCACGCTCCCGTGCGCGAGGAAGGCGCGGGTCTGCGGGTTGGCGAGCGTTTGGTTCGCGCCGAAGAGCGTCGAGTAGTACGACCAGCGCCGATCGATGACGACGTTGAGGAGTGCCACCGAGATCGAGCCGCCGAGTTGCAGCGAGAGGTTGACCATCGCGCCCGCGTTGGGCCCTTCGCGCGGGGTCGTTGCGCCGAGCACCGCGATCGAGAGCGGGATGAACAGAAAGGCGGACCCGATTCCGGTCGCGACGAGCGCCGCGGTGAAGCTCCAGAAGGCCGAAAGATCGGTCGTGATCTGATATTGAAACCAGCTCCCGAGCGAGATCATGAGGAACCCGAAGACGAGCAGATAACGCGGGTCGACTTTGCCGCTCAAGCGCACCACGATCGGGGTCGCGAGAAAGATCGGTAGCGCGCGCAACAGGAAGAGGTCGCCGCTGAGGGAGGGCGTGAAGCCGAGCGGCCCTTGCGTGAGTTGCGGCAAGACGTAGGTGGTGCCGAAGACCGCCATGCCGAGCGTGAGCGCGAGCAGCGAACCGGCGGCGACGCTGCGGTTCCGGAAGATACGCAGGTCGACGATCGGTTCGCGCGCGCGCAATTCCCACCAGACGAGTCCGACCAGACTCACGATGCAGATGACCGCGGTCCAGCGAATCGCCGCGTCGGCCAGCCAATAGTGCTGTTCGCCTTCGGTGAGCACGTACTGCATCGAGCCGAGGCCTGCCGCCAAGAGCGCGAGCCCGACGGTATCGACTTGCATGCCGCGCCGCGATTCCGGATCGCGCAACAGCACGAAGAGCAGAATGCCGGCGACGGTTCCGGGGATGACGTTGATATCGAAAACCCAGTTCCACGAGGCCGCATCGACCAGATACCCGCCGAGCGGCGGTCCGAGGGCCGGCCCCATGATGGCACCGATCGCGAAGATGCCTTGGCTCGCACCGAGCTGCGAGGGCGGAAACGTTTCGCGCAAGATCGCTTGCGCGGTCGCCAGCAGGCCGCCGCCGAACGCGCCCTGCACGATCCGCGAGACGATGAGAAACGACAGCGACGACGACGCGCCGCAGGCGATCGAGGCCAGCGTAAATCCGACGATCGAGCCGACGAAGTAATTCTTGCGCCCGAAGCGGTCTTGCAGCCAGGGCGTAATCGGGATCACGATGATCGCCGCGATCGTATAGGCGGTGACGACCCAGGTCGCTTCCTCTTGGGTCGCACCGAGATTCCCTTGAATCGTCGGGAGCGCGACGTTGGTGATCGTCGAATCGAGCGTCTGCATCAACGAGGCCAGCATGACGCCGCCCACGATCAGAATGCGGCGCAGCCCGTATTCGGTGACGTCGCGCCGGGCAGGCGCGTTCTCGCCGCGCTCCATCAGCGCGCTTCGTTCCCGGCGAATCGCATGCCCATGCAACGACGCGGCTGCGCGCGCGGTGGTTTCGCGGGTTTAGATCGTCAGCGTGCGGAACGGCCCGCTAGCGAGGATCTCGGCCACGAAAGCGCTCGCGGCCGCACCGAGTTCTCGCTCGGAATTACAGACCAGGTGCCAAGCGCGTGCCAGCGGCGTCAGCGCGGTCGGCACGAGCGCGAGCTCGCCGGCTTCGAGCTCTCGCGCGACCGCGTCGCGCGAGAGCAGCGCGAGCCCGAGACCGATCCGCACGCACTCCCGGATCGCGCCGTTCGAGCCGATCGTCAGGCGCGGCGGCGAGATGCCGAGCGCTTCGAAGAACTCTTCGGTCGCAAGGCGCGTCCCCGAGCCCGGCTCGCGCAGCAGCCAGGTCGCGCGGCCGAGCCCTTCGGACGGCGTGACGCCTCCCGGCGGTCCGGCCACGACCAGCACGTTGGGCGCCGTCGCAAGCGAGCGGAAGGGACCGTCGCCTGGCGGGCGCCCGCCGACTGCAAGCTCCGCTTCGAAGTGCGCGAGCCGCTCCCAGACCCGGTCGCGATTGGCGACTTCCAGCTCCACCTCGAGTTCCGGGCGGCGTGCCCGGGCTTCGCGCAGCAGGACCGGGACCAGGTATTCGGCGGCGGTCGTCACCGCGGCCAGGCGCAGACGCCGCGCTCCGGGCGAAGCCGCCGCCACCGTCGCGCTGCGGGCCTCGTCGAGCAGGGCGACGATCTGGCGGGCGCGCCGCTCGAGTTCGCGCCCGGCGTCGCTGAGCACGATCCCGCGCCCGCGCCGCTCGAAGAGCGCGACGCCGAGG
>JBOHTX010000253.1:0-3105 GCA_050733855.1 Vulcanimicrobiaceae bacterium | reverse complement strand
AGACATAAGCGTACCCGATCCCGAGGACGACGACGAAGACAATCATCTCCAGGAGGCCGGGAGCCCGCAGTGCGCGGAGTTGGACTGCCCAGGGGAAAAAGGAGGCCGCTTCGACGTCGAAGATCACGAACAGCATCGCGATCAGGTAGAAGCGGATCGGGAAGCGGCCGCCGACCATCGAGGTCGGCTCGACGCCGCACTCGTAGGCTTCCGATTTGGTCGGATTCGGCCGGCTCGGGCCGAGCAGCCCGGGGGCAGTGCAGAAGGCGGCGGCCGCGACGAGCGCGACCGCGAGGTAGATGGCGACGGGGGCGTACGGGACCATCGGTCGGACGGGGTTCGCGCGCAGCGGGTCCGTCACCCGTCTCGGAGAAGCGCTGGCACGTGATGGGATTTCGGTCGCGTCGGCTTTTCGTGGCCGCTGCGCTCGCGGGCGGGCTCGCGGCGTTTGCCGGCTGCGTCAACCCCAATGCCATCGGCCTGCAGCAGTACGGCGAGGTCTTCGGCAACGTGGTCGACGCTGGCGGCAAGCCGATCCCCGGGGCGCTGGTCAGCATCGGTTCGCTGCTCGCGCAGACGACCGGCCCCGACGGCGCCTTCGATTTCAAGAACGTCCCGATCGGCGAGCAGACCGTGATGGTCTCGGTCGCCGGCTACAAATCGGAGCAAGCGGTCGTCGACGTCAAAGAGAACAAACGCGTCACCCCCGGCAACGTGATGCTGCCGAACCTCACGGCGACGCCGTAGCCTCGCCCGCGGCGCCCGGCATGAAACGGCGGACCGCCGGCAGCGGGGCGCGAAGTCGGCCGTGCAAGAAGCGGCGCGCGTCGTCGACCGGGATCGCGAAGCCGATCGCATGCTCGTCGTCGAAGCGCGACTCCGCGAGACCGATGACGATTCCGCTATGTGCATCGAAGACCGGGCCGCCGCTTTCGCCCGGGATGACCGGCGCTTCGAGTTCGAGCGCGTCGTTGCGGATGCTGGCGAGGCGGCCGGCGTAGACGGAGACTCCGGTTCCGAGATCGTCGTCCGCGAAATCGTCGGGGACCGGGTAGCCGGCAACGCCGATCGCTTCGCCCGCTTGGAGTTTTGCGTCGCTGCCGAGCGCGGCCGCGGGCAAGTTCGGCGTGCGCACGTCGACGAGCGCAAGGTCGAGATCCGCGTTTGCCGCAACGACGCGCGCCGGCACGCTCTTGCGCGCACCGATCTTGACGCGGAGGTCCTCTGCGCCGTCGATCACGTGTTGTTCGGTGAGTATCTGCGAGCCCCACGGCCCGCTCGCCACTACGAGCCCGCTACCGTACGCCTCATCGAACTCGCGGCGATGTTTGGGATCGTCGCTTGGGAGCTTCATCGTGAAGAGCACGACGCTCGGCCGCACCACCGCGAAGGCGCGCACGAACGGATCGGTCGGCGGCAGATCGGCGGAGCTTGCGGACGAGGTCGCCGGTTCGGCCGTGCCGACGGGCGAGGGAGTGCGCCCACTCGAGAGATCGCGGGTGCTCGAAACGCAGCCGGCGAGCGCCGCCGCGAGCGCTACCAAAAGCGCCGCGGACGCGAGCGTTCGGGTGCAAGGCGATGCCGCGGCGCAACGCAGCGCCCGATTCATCCGGCGGCGATCGCAGGCTTGTGCGGTGCGTCGAGCGCGTTCACCAGCGCCTTGCGCAGCACGTCGAGCCCCGTCCCCTCGCGCGCGCTGACCGCGAGCGCATGCGGCGGAAGGGGCTCCGCATCTTGCCGGGCGGCGTCGCTCTTGTTCGCGACGAGCAGGCGCGGCGTCGCTTCGAGTTCGAGTTCGCGCAGGATGGCTTCGACGCTCGCTTGCTGGCGCGGCCAATCGGCGCTCGAGGCGTCGATCACATGCACGAGTACGGCCGCCTCGGCGAGTTCTTCGAGCGTGCCGCGAAAGGCCGCGACCAGCTCTTCCGGCAGATCGGTGATGAAGCCCACCGTATCGGCGAGCCGCGCGAAGCGTCCGGGCGCAAGGTAGATGCGCCGCACGGTCGGATCGAGGGTTGCGAAGGGCTGATCGGCGACGAAGGCGCCCCGCTCGCCCGCGTGCGCGAGCCGATTGAGCAGCGACGATTTGCCGACGTTGGTGTAGCCGACGAGCGCGACCAGCGGTGCCGCGCGATCGTCGGCGCGACGGGTCGTGCGCGCACGGCTCACCTCGGCGAGTTCGCGCCGGACGGTCGTGACGCGGGCTTGGATTTTGCGCCGGTCGGTTTCGAGTTTGGTTTCGCCCGGGCCGCGCGTTCCGACGCCACCGCCCAGGCGCGAGAGCGCCGCGCCGACGCCGATCAGGTTCGCTTGCCGGTAGCGCAGTTGCGCGAGCTCCACTTGCAGTTTGCCTTCGCGGCTGCGGGCGCGCTGCGCGAACACGTCGAGGATCACCATCGTGCGGTCGACGATCGGTAGCGGCACCAGCTTCTCGAGCGCGGTGCGCTGCCGCGGCCGCAGGTCGTTAAAGACGAACAGCTTGGTCGCGCGCAGGTCGTCGGCGAGCTGCGCGAGTTCGGCCGCCTTGCCGCTGCCGACCAGCGTCGCCGGGTCGATCCGTTCGAGCCGCTGCACAACCCGTCCGGCGAGCCGCGCCCCCGCGGCTTCGATCAGAGCCTCGAACTCGGCGAGTTCAGGCTCGAGCGGACGCCGCCGGTCGCGCAGATCGACGGCCACGACGAGCGCGCGCTCGGCGGCCGGGCCGGTCGGGGCGGGCGAGCCGCCGCGCGGCTCACCGTGGGGACGAGGCATCGGGATGGAGCTTCGCGACGAGCCAGCGGAGCCCGTCCACGAAGCGCGGTGAGGGGCGGTCGAGCCGGGCGCGCGACTCCGCAGCTATCGGTCGAGCCCGGGGGCCTCCGTGGCCGAACCCCGCTCCGCGATGCCGCGCCCGAGTTGACGGGCAAACGCGCGCTCGGTCCAAGCCGGTACGACCTCAGCCCGTTCCACGATGCCGCGCGAGATTGTTAATACGGGCTTGAACGTCGCACCCGAATTATCGAACACGTGCACTTCGTCGAGCTCGTCGACGACGGTCCCAACGACGTCGAGGCTGCGCGCATACCTGCGGCGCACATCTTCGCCGGACACCGTGCGCTTTTCGGT
>JBOHTX010000252.1:0-3116 GCA_050733855.1 Vulcanimicrobiaceae bacterium | reverse complement strand
GAGGTGCGCAGCGGTTCGTGGCGTGCCGTCAGCAGCCGCCACGCCGCTTCGAGGTGCTCGTGGGGGACCGGGCCCTCGAGGCGCCAGCGCACGGCCACGTTGAGCGCGGGATTGTGCGGCAGCAACTGCTCCTCGAACCAAAAGCGCTTCTGCGACTGCGAGCACGGGATGCGCACGAAATTGTCCGGCGCAAGCTCCGGCGGGTCGCTCGGCACCCGCGGCCGCTCCGTGCTCAGGGCCGTCGGCCGGTCGGGCAGGGCACGCTCCGGCTCTCCCTCATGCCCCGAGCTTGCTTCCAAAGTGCTCGAGTTCCCGGGCTTTCGGGTTCGGCCGCACGAGCGGCATCACGTTCGCGCGGCCGGAGGGGCCGTGGCCGTTGCTCGCGCTCGCCGCGCCGTCGTCGAGATGCGCGGCGATCTCCGCGATGGTGCGCCGGCGCAAGACGAGCTTGGCAGTGAGCGGGAGTCCCTCGCGCACGGCGCGCGCGGTGATCTTAAAGAGCTGAATCGAATCGGCGCCGAGGGCAAAGAAATCTTCGTCGCGGCCGACCGCCTCGCGTTCGAGGACCTCGGCCCAAATCTGTGCGAGGGCGCGTTCGGTCGCCGTTTGCGCCGCGCCGTAGGAGGACGCCGCGGCCGCAAGGGGCACCTCCGCTTTCGGAAGCGCGGCGCGGTCGATCTTGCCGTTCGGATTCAACGGAAACGCAGCGAGCGGGATCCACAGTGACGGGACCATGTACTCGGGAAGCCGCTCGGCGACGAAGGCGCGAAGTTCCGCTGCCGCGCGCCCGCCGGCGCTGCGTTCGAGATAGTACGCGACGAGCTGCGGCGCAGGGCCCGCGTCGGCGCGCAGCACGATCACGGCCTCGAGGCCCGCCTCGCCGAGCAGCGCTTCGATCTCGCCGAGTTCGATCCGGAAACCGCGCAGCTTCACTTGCTGGTCGGTCCGCCCGGCGATCTGCAAGTCGCCGTCGGCCCCGAAGCGCGCGATGTCGCCGGTCCGGTAGAGCCGCCCCGGACCGAAGGGATTGGGAACGAAACGCTCGGCGGTCAGTTCCGGACGGCCGAAGTATCCGCGTGCGAGACCAGCGCCGCCGATCCACAGCTCGCCCGGGACGCCGATCCCCACCGGCTCGCCCGCGCGATCGCGCACGTGAAAGGTCGTGTTCGCGAACGGCCACCCGACGCCGATCTTCTCCGGCGACTCGATCCGCGCGCACGACGACCAGATCGTCGTTTCGGTCGGCCCGTACATATTCCAGAGTTCGGCGCCGCCCTCGAGCAAGCGTAGCGCGAGTTCGGGCGGGAGCGCCTCGCCGCCGGCGAGCAGTCGCAGCCCGGGGCGGCCGCGGAAACCGGCTTCGAGCGCGAGCCGCCACATCGAGGGCGTCGCCTGCACGACCGTCGCCTTGCTGCGCTCCAGCGCGGTGAGCAGCGCGAAGCCGTCGCGCACTTCCTCGGATGTCGCGAGCGCGACCCGGCCGCCGACGGCGAGCGGCACGAACAGCTCGAGCGCGGCGATATCGAACGCGATCGTCGTCAGCGAGAGCATGACGTCGGTCGGCCCGAAGCCCGGCCGCTCGGCGATCGCGGCGATCAGGTTGGAAACCGAGCGGTGCGCGATCTCGACGCCTTTGGGCGCACCGGTCGAACCGGAGGTGAAGATGACGTACGCCAGGGTATCGGCGCCGGCATCGGCGCGCGGGCGCTCGCTCGAGGTGCTCGCAATCGTTGCGGCATCGTGGACGAGGTTGACCAGCGCAGCACCGACGGGCAGCAACGCGCGCGCCTCCTCGCGGTCGGTGACGAGCGCTGCGATCTGGGCTTCGGCGAGGATCCGCCGTAGCCGTGCCCCGGGGTGCGACGGGTCGAGCGGCACGTAGGCTGCGCCGCACTTGAGGACGGCGAGCAGGGCCGCGACCATCGGCGCCCCGCGTTCGACCAAAACCCCGACCCGCGCGCCCGCTGCGACGGTCGCGCGCAAATGATTCGCGAGCCGGTTCGCGGCGCGCTCCAGCTCGCCGTACGAATGCGTTCCGGCCGCGTCCTCGATCGCGCTCGCCTCCGGTGCCCGCTCGGCGCTTCGTTCGAAGAGACCGTGCACGGTCTGGGCCCTCGGAAAATCGCGCGCGGTCGCGTTGACCGCGTCGATTAGGGCGCGCTCCTCGTCCGAGAGATACGAGAGCGTGCGCAGCGGCGCTTCGGGCTCGCGCACGAACTCTTCGAGCACACGGCGGTACTCGGCGAGCCGGCGCGCGACGGTGGCCGCATCGAAGAGATCGGTGCGGTAGTCGCAGTCGAGCCGCAGGCCGTCGCTGGATTCGATCACGTTCAGGAACAGATCGAAGTTCACGAACGCCTTGGGGTTTGGCTCGACCGTAAGCTGCAGGCCGTCGCCGGCGAGGTCGTCGGCCAGCCGTTCGAGATTGAATTGAATCTCGGCGAGCGGTAGGCGGTTCAGTTCGCGCGCGATTCCGAGCTTGCGGACGAGCGTCCCCAGCGTGTAGTTCTGGTGCTCGGAGGCGTCGAGCAGACTGCGCTTGACGCGCGCCAAGAGTTCCGCGACCGAGGTCGCCTCGTCCCAGCGCGTGCGAATCGGGAGGAAGCGCACGCAGTGGCCGACCAGGATCTCATCTTCGAGTTGCGACTGTCCGGCGATCGGCACGCCGACGGAGACGTCCGACGCATCCGCCAGCCTTCCGAGCAGCGTTTGAAAGGCCGCGAGCAGCGTGACGAAGAGGGTGGCGCCGCGGCGCGCACCGGCCTGCTTCACGCGCAGGTACAGCTCGCGCTCGATGGTGGCCGATTCGGTCGCGCCGGCAAAACTGCGCGTCGCCGGCCGCGGACGATCGGTTGGCAGTTCGAGCGGCGGCGGCAGCGTGGCGAACTGCTCGGACCAGAAGCGTTCGGTCGCGGCGGCTTCGCGCGGATCGCGCGCGCGCTCCCGCGCGGCGTACGCGCAAAACGAGAGCGGCGCGGGTAACTGCGGCATTCGCTGCGCGGCATAGGCACGATAGGCGTCCGCGAACTCGCGCAGGATCACGTTGACCGACCAGCCGTCGCAGACGATGTGGTGCGACGTGAAGACGAAGGCATGCGCGCCCGCCGGCAGGCGCA
>JBOHTX010000251.1:0-3138 GCA_050733855.1 Vulcanimicrobiaceae bacterium | reverse complement strand
CGCCTGGGCCTGCTGCACCCGGTGCTCGACCTCCGTCATCCGGGCCTGCGGACGATCGCGGGGATGCTCGGCCCGATCGTGGTCGGCTCGGCGGCCGGGCAAGTTGCGATCTTCTTCGATCGCTTCTTTGCCTCGACGCTTTCACCGGGCTACATCTCGGGCATGAACTACGCGACCAAGATCGTCGGCTTCCCGCAGCAGATCTTCGCGGCCGCGATCGCGACCGTGATCTTCCCGCTGCTCGCCTCGCATTTCGCAAGCGCCAATCCCGCAGGCGTGCGGCGCAGCGTGGTCACGGGCTTGCGCCTGGTCAATTTCATCACCATCCCGTCGGCCTGCGGCCTGATCGTGCTCGCGCATCCGATCGTGGCCGCGCTCTTTGAGCGCGGGCAGTTCCAGGCGAGCGCGACCGACCTGTGCGCCGGGCTCTTACCCTATGCGGCGATCGGTCTGATCGGGACCGCCGCGAGCGTGGTGCTGACGCGCTGCTGCTTCGCGTCTAAGCGGACGCGGGCCGCGGTCGCGATCTCGGTCGCCGCGGTCGTGCTCAACGTCGTGCTGTCGCTGCTCTGGATCGGCCCGCTCGGGGCGCGCGGGTTGCTGCTTGCCAACTCGCTCTCGCAGTGGTTTCAGGCGAGTTTGCTGTTCGTGCTGGTCTGGCGCCTGAGCGGCGGTTTTGCCCGTCGCACGATCTTTTTCTCGGCCGCTCGCATCGTGCTCTGCTCGGCGGCGATGGTCGCAGCCTTGCACTGGATCGGAACGCTGACGGCGAACGAGTTGCCGACCGCGCAGCGCCTCGGCTTTCTCGCCGGTCAACTGGCGATCGGCGGCCTCGTGTTTCTCGGCTCGGCGCGTTTGCTCGGCGTGCAGGAGCTGGCGATTGCCGTTCGCTTGCTGCTCTCGAAATTCGCGGGCGCCGTCCCGAGCCCGAGCGAGAACCTCGAGGCGCCGATTGCGTAACGTCGCGCGCAACGCCCGTTCGGTTGCCGCCAGCGACATCGTGCGGCACGGAGCGATCGTGTTCGCGGCCTCGATGCTCGTCAACGCGCTCGGCTACGCCTACCACTTCGCGCTCAGCCGCAAGCTGGGAGTCGACGGCTACGGCGTGCTGGCGGCGCTCAACGCGCTGTACATGCTCGCCAGCGGCACGATTCCGACCGTGCTCGCGACCGTGGTCGTGAAATATGCCGCCGAGTTCCGCGTCTTGCACGACGAAGCGCACTTGGCCGAACTCTCGCGCCGGCTCTTCCGCTTCGGCGCGCTGGCGGCGGCGATCGCCATCGTGCTCGGAGTCCTTTGCGCACCGCTGGTCGCGGGCTTTCTCCACGTTCCGAACGTGCGCGCCGTCGCGATTGCCGACGCGATCATTGCGCTCGGACTCGTGCTGCCGGTCCTGCGCGGCGTCTTGCAGGGGACCGAAGAGTTCGGCAGCTACGCGACCTCGATCTTAATCGAGTCCGGGCTCAAGGCGTTGCTCGGCATTGCGCTCGCCTACGCCGGGTTCGGCCTGGTCGGCGCATTCGGCGGCTGGGCGATCGGGACGTTCGCTTCGCTTGGCTATACGGCGTGGGTGCTGCGCCGCCGCTTTCGTCCCGGCGTGCGGACCTCGCTCCACGTCGATCTGCGGCGGCTCGTGCGCACGACGGTGAACGTCGCTGCGGCGACCGTCGTCGTCACCCTGCTCGGCTACGCCGACGTGATCGTGGTCAAGCACGTGGTCGATCCGCGAACCGCCGGACTCTACGGGGCGCTCGCGCTCTCGGGCAAGATCTTGCTGTTCTTCGTCGGCTTCGTGCCCACGATCGTCTTGCCCAAGGCGACGCGCCTCGCGCTGCAGGGGCGCAGCCCGCTCGGGGTGATCGCGCAGGCGCTCGGGATCGTCGCGTTACTCGCGGGCGGGGGGCTGGTGCTCTATGCGTTCCTGCCGCGTTTCGTGATCGTCGCGCTTGCGGGACCGGCCTTTGCGGCGGTCGCGCCGCAGGTTTTCCGTTACGGCCTCGCGACCGCTTTGCTCGCGGTCGCGAACGTTGCGGTCGTGTATAAGATCGGGATTCATCGCTTCGATTTCGTCGTTCCGCTCGGCGTGATCGCACTTGCGGAAATCGCGGCGATCGCCGTGCGGCACGGTTCGATCGCGCAGGTCGTCGAGATCGTGATCGCCGCCAACGCCTGCGCGGCGTTCGCGGCCCTCTATCGCCTCGGCGCGCCCGCGCGTTCGCCCGCACTCGTGCAAGCCGGAAAGGCCGCGGCCTAGAGCCGCCGCTCGCCGTTTGCGTTAAAACCGCCGAACGTTGGCGAGCCCGCTCTCGTGGAAGATGGCCTCGATGCGCTCGGCGTTCTCGGGGCGCGCGAAGAAGGCGACCACGCTGGTTCCGCGCTCGAGCGCTTCGACGTAGTTCTCGACCTCGCTGTCGGGGATCTCGAGATCGCCGAGCCGGTCGGAGAGCGTCTCGTTGCGGAAGAATGCGGCCGGCCGGCCGCCCGAACGGTTGAGCCCGGGGACCGACGTGCCGGAATCGTTCATCAGGATTTCCGATCCGATCAGGCCGCGCGCGATGTTCTCGGTGGAATCGTCCGGCGCGATCACTTGTAAGCGGTCGAGTTCGAAGCCCTTGGCCGTGAGCGCACTGCGGAGTGCGCCGATATCGCCGCTACTCGAAAGTCCGGTGATGACGGTAGCCACGGCAACCTCCAACGGGACCGATAGGGAAAGCGTCTGTGCGCGTTCGCGCTCGCCGCCGCGCGACCTAGCAGGCGGGTTCTTCCGCGACCTGCTAGCGGTTCGGCGGTCCGCCGAGCGAGGCCCGGTTTGCGCCGGCGAGCCCGCCGAAGGTCGTCTCGCCGACGAACGCTAGGATCGTGGCCCCGATCCCGACGACGAGCACGATTCCGCTGACGACCCAGCCGACGACCGGGAGCGTCTCGGCCGCCGTCACCACGACCAGGCCGAAGAAGAGCGCGGCCAGCGGCGAGGGCGTGCGGTGCGGCTGCAGCAGCTCGGCCAGGCGGCGGCCGACTAAGATCGCGACCGCGGCGGTCCCAATCCACGCTGCCAAGAACGCCGCGCCGATCGCGATTGGAATCACCGGGATCCCGATCACGCTCAGCAGGAGCAGAATCGAAACCGGCAGGACCGCG
>JBOHTX010000250.1:0-3149 GCA_050733855.1 Vulcanimicrobiaceae bacterium | reverse complement strand
GCCGCGAGGTGCCGCGCAAACCGGGTCGCGAGGTCGTCGAGCGCCCGTTCGCACGCAAGGGGAACGGCGGTCGAGCCGCCCGCCACCCAAGAGCCCGAAGCCGGACCGGACAGCGGGCGCCGTGCGGCGTCCACGAAATCCGCGAAGTCGCCCTCCTCGCTCACCGTGCGAGCGTAGCACGTCGAGAAGCCCCACGTTAGGGCACGTTCGGCACGTCCTGAGTGACTTATGAACTATCGCGTGTAAGGAATTCCCGACGAACGGGGTTCGAGCGGTTCGCTCCCCAGCGCCCACAGGATCGAAACCAGCAGAATGTTCGCGACGAGCGAACTCCCGCCGTACGAAAAGAAGGGTAGCGCGATGCCGGTCAGCGGGACGAGTCCGAGTACCCCGGCGATGATGATCGCGGCTTGGAACCCGAGGGTGGCGGCGAGCCCGCTGGCCAGCAACTTCGCATAGAGGTCGGGTTGCGCTTGCGCGAGCGACAGCGCCCGCAGCACCAGCATCAGGAAGGCGGCCGCGAGCACGATCCCGCCGAGCGCGCCGAACTCCTCGCTCCAGGCCGCAAAGATGTAGTCGGTACCGGCCGCCGGGATCGCCTTCGGATCGCCCAGTCCGTAGCCGGTCCCGAAGAGCCCGCCGGCCGCCAACGAAAAGAGCGCCTGCAGGGCCTGATACCCGTGACCCAGCGGGTCGGCGAACGGATTGCGCCATGCCTCGACCCGTACCACGACGTAGGGATAGTGGCGGATCGCCCAGGCGACCGCGCATCCGAAGAGCACGGCCCCGCCGGCGATCAGGTCGATGCGGCGGGTCGCGACGTAGAGCATGGTGACGAAGATCGCGAGCAGGAGCGTGGCCGTCCCGATATCGCGCTCGAAGACCAGAATCGCCATCGAGGCGCCCCAGCCCAAAAACAGCGGGCCGAGATACTTGAGGTTGGCACGGAGCGACCACCAGCGCGCCGCCGCAATCACGTCGGCCGTCTCGGTCAGATACGCGGCCATGAAGAACACGACGAAGAGCTTGATCAGTTCGACCGGCTCGTACTGAATCGCGCCGATCCGAATCCACAATTTTGCGCCGTTGACTTCTTGGCCGAACAGGGCGACGAGCGCAAAGAGGACGATCGCGGCGACGATCCAGATGTATTTGTAGGCCGAAAAGCGGCGGACCGTATCGAACAACGGGCCGGCTAGCGTCGCCAGCACGAGCGAAAATCCCAACCACAGTTCCTGCTTCTGCGCGAGCAGCGGCGAGAGCCGCGCGACCGTCGCAAGGCCGAGTGCCGCGATCGCAACCGCGAGCGCCGGCAAGGCGTCGTCGCGCCGGCTTGCGAGCGGCGCACGCAGGACCCAGACGAGCGCGAGCACTGCGAGCACAGGCGGCGCCCAGCGCGGCCCAAGCGCTCCTCGCGGTGCGAGGGCGAGCGCAAACGCGCCGATCCCGAGCGCTCCCAGCATCGGGAGCGCTCGGCTAACGAGGTTCGACCCGAGCCGAAAGCGGCGCCGGATGGTGATTGAAGTCATCGATGCGCAGAGCGTACGCTCCAAAGGACGCCAGCATGAGCAGCAACAGCAGAAACGCGATCCGGGAGCGCGCGCGCCGGCTCGTCGCGACGCTGCCGTTCTCGGCCGGTGCCCCGTCGATGTCGCGCGCCACCAGTAGCGTGCCGTCATCGAGGCCGCCGCGCGCGCGCACGATCCCCAAAATCCGTGCGACGCGGTCGGCTGCGCTGACGGCAGCGTCGCTCGGCAGCAGGGCCGCGAGTTCGCCGTCTTCGAAGCAACGGTGAACGCCGTCGGTACAGAGCGCCAAGCAGTCCCCGCTGCGCAGTTCGACGTGTCCGATCGAGGCCTCGAGCTTGCGCTGCGTCCCCAAGCTCCGCCACAGCAACGAGCGCATGCGCGGCATCGCAACCAGCGACGAGGGCGCGGCCGTACCGCCCGCCGGTTCTGCGACCGGGATCGCATCGTCGGCGGTCAGCATCTCGGCCGACCCCAAACGTACGAGGTAGGCACGCGCATCGCCGACGTGCGCAACGAACGCGTGGCCACCAACGACCAGCAGGGCGGTGAGCGAAGCACCGCTGCCGACGAAGTCGTCGTGGCTCCCGCCGAGCGAGAAGAGGCGCGCGTTGGTGTGTTCGAGTGCGGAGAGCAGGATGCTGCGCAGCCCGGCGCTACTCGCGCTGCGCGCGAACGCACCCAGCCGCCGGCGGCGCCGCAAGTAATCGCGCAGCGTGCCAAGCGCAGAGTCGGCACTCGGGACCCCTTTGGCCGAGCCGCCGAAACCGTCGGCGACGGCGAACAGCATCGCGCCCGGACCGAGCGCCTCGATCAGGTGCGCGTCACTCCGCTCGCCGCGCCATTGGCTGCGCTCGACGCCGACCGCTATTTCCACGGCGCTACTCCGGCGAAAACGATGCGGGTCGTCCCGACGTCGATCTCATCGCCCGGTTCGAGTGCCGACGGACCGTCGAGCGGGCGCGCGTTGAGGTACGTCCCGTTGCGACTCTCGAGATCGCGGACTCCCAGAACCCCGCCGATCAGATCGATGCGCGCGTGCACCCTGCTCACCCGTACGTCGGAGACGATAACCGTTGCGGACGGTGCGCGCCCGATCGTTATCGGCAACGCTGCCCGCACCGTTCGCGTCCGTCCCTCTTCTTCTACGCGTAGCACCACGGCCTGCAACGCGGCCAGATCGTCTTCGCGGCGCCCGCGCCGCCGCCCGAAGAGGGCGAGCGCTCCCAGAAACAGCGCCGCGAGGAGCACCACGGCGAGCGTCTGCTCGCGCGTCCCTGCGAGCGTCACGCGCCCGGCTCGTCTTCGACGAGCAGTTCGCAATCGCCGAGTTCCAGGCGGTCGCCGCAGCCGAGCGGCCCGTCGCGAAAGGGTCGCCCGCCCAGGCGCGTGCCGTTCGCCGAGCCGAGATCGCGCGCCAGGATCGTCTCGCCGCAGACGATCTCGAGGTGACGCCGCGAGACCTTCGGGTCGGCGAGGACCAGGTCGCAGGCCGGCGCGCGCCCGAGGACGAGCGTCCCGCGCAGCGCAGCGCTCGCGCCCTGCGGAAGCCCGCGGCGCACGACCAGCCGCAGCGCGGTGGGATCGGCGCGCAGCTCGACCGCGATCGTCGCCGTCCCGCAG
>JBOHTX010000249.1:0-3156 GCA_050733855.1 Vulcanimicrobiaceae bacterium | reverse complement strand
GCCCCTCAATAAGCTCGTGGCACCACGTCGAAACGCCCCCGCGCACGAAGGGATAGGTCCCCTCGGTGAGCAGGCAGATCTTCATCCCGCGAGCGCCCCGGGCGCGTCGTCGGCAAGCACCGAGCGGATCGAGGTCGCCATGTCGACCGACTTCTTGGCGAGCTGCACGTTGCCGGCGATGATGAAGCAGCGCGCGGCGGCCAAGTACGCTTCCTCGATGGCCTTGGGCTCGCTCGCGCTCTCGGCCCACGAGAGATACATCTTGCCGGCGAGCCGCAGAAACTTATCGGCCAGATCGGCATTGCCCAGACGCCCGGAGGCGGCCGAGGCGCTGCGATAGGCGAGCGCAGCGCGCGCGAAGCGGGCCTCGGCGTCGCAGCGTTCGGCCTCGGCGATGAAAAGCGCGAGCGCTTCGCGCAGTTTGCCGAGCGCCTGCGCTTCGATGGCGCGCGCCCACAGCTCGCTCGCTTCGGCCTCGACGTGCGGCAGCTCGAGCGGTTCGGGTGCGGCGGCGGGGCGCTCCGTCAGCGCTTCCTCGGCCGAAAGCAGGCGCCGCCAGCGCAGGTGCTGCTCGATCCGTGCGATCAGCTCGCGCGGTTCGGCCGGCTTCACCAGAAAGTCTTGCACGCCGGCCTCGAGCGCCGCGACCTTGTCTTCGGTCTGCGAGCGCGTGGTCAACATCACGATCGGGATCGCGCGCGTCTTGGGATCGGCCTTGAGTTTGCAGGTCGCCGCGCGGCCGTCCATGCGCGGCATCTGCCAATCGATGAGGACGAGATCGGGATGGTCGCGCACGGCCGCTGCGCAGGCTTCGTCGCCGTCGCCGACGGTCAGCACCCGAAACCCCTGAGGCTCGAGCACGCGGCGCAGCATGGCGCGCACGACCGGATCGTCGTCGGCGATCAAGATCGTCCCGCGCCGCGGGCTCTCGAGCGACTGGGTCGCTTGCGCCGAAACGATCGCTGCGGCATGGCGCTCGACGAAGGCACCGAGTTCGGAGAAGAGCGCAAGCTCGATCGGCGTCGCGCGATAGGCCTCGACGTAGCCCGCGCTCCCGAGCGGAAGTCCGACGTAAGCTTTGCCGGGGAGTCGCCCCAAAAAGCGCGCGTCGTGCGCCGTCGAGGCGACCAGTTCCGCATGTGGCGCCGCCGTTACCGCAAGCGCCGCGACCGCCGCGGCGTCGAGTCCGCCGTCGTACGCGTGGCCGCTTGCAGAGGCACTTGCCGCCGGGCCGGCGGCCGGATCGAAGCCCGGGCCGAAGAGCCACACCCGAGCGTACGGCATCGCGAAGCGACCGACGAGATTCGCCGCCAGATCCCCCGCGAGCCGTTGCGTCGCGCTCGTCGTGGCTGCGCCCGTCGCAGCGCTCATCAGATATTGGCTCCGTAGGTGAACGTCGGGCGAAAATCGGTATAGAAGAGGCCGGTCCCGTGCGGACGCGGGAGGTTGCGCAAATAGCTGCCGGCCGCTTCCTCGAACGAGAGGCTCGGTCCGTGGGCGCCGAACGGGTGGAAGCGCACGCCGAGCGTCAACTCGGTCAGATTCGCGTAGTAGTAGGCGTGCGTATCGAGATTCAGCACGCCGCGCGCGAAGAGATCGATCCCGCGCACGCCGCCCTGGTGCCGTCCGATTTCGAGCTGGTCGTAACTGATCGCGTCGGCGTAGCGGCTGTAGTAGGTCTGGCTCAGGTAGGCGTTGCCGTAGACCTGCGGATGGGCCCGGGCCGTCCACTCGCGATAGAGCTGCACGCCGCCGCGCACGTCGCCGCCCGAGGGGACCGCCGCGACCGCCCCGATCCGGGTGGTCGCGCCGCCTTGCAGAAAAACGCGCAAGCCCGAGGGCCGCGTGTACTGCAGTCCCGCTTCGAGCCCGCCGTAATCGTCTTCGAAGATCTGCGGGATCGGGCCGCCCACGGTCCGCGAATCGTCGTTGAGGAAGAGATCGACGAACGGCTTGAGCGCCGCATCGGAAGACCCCAGCGGTTTGTAGGCGTCGAAAGAAAAGATGCCGTCGTCGTAGCGCTGGTCTTGCAGCGCGTAGGTGTACAGATACCCGCTTTGGTTGGCGCGCGCCGGAGCGGCCGCCAACAACGTGCCGAGCAGCGCGCTTGCGAGCGCGGCCGTCGCCCAGCTCCTCATGGTTCGATTTCGAAGCGGCGTACGATGTGGCGCATATCGCTCCAATCGACCGCGAGCAGCAGATCGCCGTCGCCGAGGAGCTGGCGAATCTCGCCGCCCAGCGGATCGCTCGCCAGCTCGTTCCCGGCGGCGGCGAAGATGCGCAAGGCACGGCGATGACGATCGTAGACGTAGAGGTTTCCCGCAGCGACCGCCGGACCGGCGAAGCGATCGTGGCGCACGGAATCCGCGCCGACTGGGATCGTTACGAGAAGGGAGCCGGAGACGAGATCGTAGATCCGGCCCTCGTCCGTCATTGCAACCAATCGTCCGTTCCAGCGGCAAGCGCCGACCGTCCAGTTCAAGGTGGCGGGCAACGGATTGCGGGCAAGCATCGCCAGCCGGTCGCCGCGGTCGGCCACGATCGTTTCTTGCGGCGTCGCGCCGGGCCACCAGCCGGCTTGCTGGAGGATCGCAAAGCGCCGCCCGCCGAGCGCGACCAGGGCCGAGATCAAGGCCGGCCTTCCGGGCCGGTCGGCAAGTAACGCGGGCAGCTGATAGGTCTGCTCGATCCGCCCGTCGGCGGCGAGCCGCACGAGCGTCGGCGTCGCGTGGGCTGCGCTCACGTAGCCGTCGCCGTCGGCTGCGAGCGGACCGAAATCGGGGATCCGATCGGAGCTCGTGATGCCGGGCAATTCGAAACCGTCGGTGTGAAGTGCGGTCACGCTTGCGAAAGAACTCGTCGCCCCGATGCCGAGGCGGGGCAGCGCGTAGGCGCGATCTTGGCGTGACGCGGCGTGGGCTTCGCCGGGCAGCGAGACCGCAAGCGCGGCGCGAAAGCCGTCCGTCCGCAGGGCCCAGAACAGCAGCGGCGTCAAACCGGAAGCGTTCGAGTGGCCGGCACCAAGCAAGGTGTTCGGATCGCCGCCCGGCGCGAGCGAGGCGTCTTGGCCGAACTCGCCGCTCGGGTAGGCGAAGACGTCGAGCTTGGTTCCGAGCGCGGGTTCGAAGACGGCGCGGAAATGCGCCAGATCGGCCT
>JBOHTX010000248.1:0-3171 GCA_050733855.1 Vulcanimicrobiaceae bacterium | reverse complement strand
GCTCGCAACCAACGCGCACAGCACGAGCGGGACGATCTGCCCGATCACGATCGAGGCGAACAGGTCCGAAACCAGGAGCGCGAGCACGACCCAGCGCGGGGCCAATCTCGTCACGCGCTGCAGCACAATCGCGGTTGCGATGACGAACGCGACCGTCAAGGCAAACCAGAGCGCGGCAGCGTTCGCGAACGGCAGCGGCGCAAGCGCCGCCAGCACCACCAGCGCGTACGGCGGCAGCGGTGCCGGCAGGACGTGCCGCCCGTCGATCTGCAGCCCTTCGCTTGCGGCCGCCCGCCCCTGGCAGCCCCACATCGGCTGCACCCGGTACGGGTCCGCGCCCCGCGCCACCGCGCGCGCCCCGCAATAGAACGCGCGGAAATCCACCGGATTCGTCAGCGGATTGACGCTCCCGCGCGCCACCAGCCGCGGCACGAAGGCCAAGAAGGCCGCAAGGACGACGAGGGCGACGAGCGCCCCCAGCGCCGCGCGCCCAGGCCGCCCTCCCGGCAGATCGCTCATCCTTCGGTTCATCGTCGCGCAGAGAACGCCGCTTGAGGCTTATCGGGCGGGAGCAGCTCGCCGCACGAGAATCCCAAAGCCGGGGCGTAGGCGCAGCAGCGGTCGCTCGAGTGCGAAGGTGAACAACGAGCCTACCGCGATCGAGGCGGCGAAGGCGATCCCCGTGTACGCGAGTTGCCAGCGCGGGTCGAGCTGCGGGTCCCCCGGGTACGGCAGGAAGCGATGGTCGAGCAAGACGCGCGTGATCACGAGGTGCCAAAGGTACAGGTTATAGGAAATGACGGCCAGGAAGCGCAGCGCCCGATTCGCGAGCAGTGCCTGCCACCAACGCCAAGCGAAGAGCGAGCCGAGGGCAAGGGCGAAGAACGCGAGGTCGAATCCGTCGCGCCCGAACACGTACCACGGGCTCGGAAAACTCGGCGGGTTGGCTGCGTTCATCGACGCGATGGTCGCCGCGAAGACGGCTGCGCCCACGAGTGCGACGATCGTCCAGATGGTCCGCCGGGACGCGAGCTTCGGGGCGCGCGAGGGCAGCGCACGCGCCAGATACGCCGCTAGCATACCTGCGGCGAACAGGTCGATCGTCCCCGGAAGCTGATCGATGCGGGAGTCGAGCGTCACCGGGTCGAGCAGGGCGAAGAGGCGGTAACCGAGCGCGAGTGCCGCGAGCGCACCGAACGTCGCCAACGGCCGGCGGTCGAAGTGCGGGCGAATCAACGGAAAGAACAGGTAGAATTCGACCTCGACGCCGAGCGACCACAGCACGTCGTTGATCGAGTGGAACGAATCCGGGAACCAGGTGTGGATGAACAGCAGGTGCAGGACGACCTGCCGCAGGCCGTCGGAGATCGACGTGATACCGGCGATCCCGAAGGCAACCATCAGGCCGATCGACATCCAGTACGAGGGCAAGATCTTCAGCGCGCGCCGGTAGAAGAAATCGGCGGTCGAGCGCAGCGGCGCGCCGTCGAAGAGCGCTTCCGCATACGGGAAATACAGACAAAAGCCGCTCAGAAAGAAGAACAGATCGACGCCGATGAAGCCGGTGCGCGCGAGCGGATCGAAGTCGAGCGCGTAGCCGCCCACGTGCAGCACGCCCGGCAGTCCGGAGATTTGCCGGATGTGGAACCACACGACCAGCAGCACCGCGATGCCGCGCAGTCCGTCGATCGGCCCGAGCCGCTTGTTCACGTTTACTTCGCGACCAACGCCACCCGCGGTCCGGTCGGATCGCGGGATGGCGGCGCCGCGATCGCCCGCGCCGTCAAGCGCCACGACAGCACGAGCAAGACGATCAGAGCGGCCCATGTCGGAAGCTTGACGAGTGCAGCCTGCCGGTGCTGCGAAAGGCGCTCCCGGCTCGAAAAGCTCTCGTCAAAATCCGTTGCCGGGATTTCGGCGAGCGCCTGCGGTTCGGGTCTCCGGATACGCGGTGGCTGCAGATGCAGCCCGGAGCGCGGCGGTGGCGACGCGAAGGGCTGGAATTCCGCCATCGGGATTAGCGGAATCGCGAGCAACGCGACGGATATGAGCGCGATGGTGCGCTGCGCCGAGCGAACCGGCGCGTGACGTACGACGAGCAGCGCCGCCGGAATCGCAGCAGCGAGCTGCTGCGGGTGCACGTAGGGGCCGAACAGAACGCTTGCTGCGATGGGAAGCGCGACGTAGAACGCCGGCTCGCGCAAGGCGCGCGCCGCGCGCCCGCCGAGCAGGACGCCCCCGACAAGCATGACCCCGAGCGATGCGGTACCCGCGGCTTCGGCGACGCTTCTC
Organism: Vulcanimicrobiaceae bacterium; assembly: GCA_050733855.1. Classification (GTDB taxonomy): domain Bacteria; phylum Vulcanimicrobiota; class Vulcanimicrobiia; order Vulcanimicrobiales; family Vulcanimicrobiaceae; genus JBOHTX01. Next base: position 879 of record JBOHTX010000248.1, on the reverse strand, counting down.
GGGGCACCGAGCGCGAAGAGCAGCGCCGGAAGGCCGTACTGTTCGTCGTCGAGCGTCTGCGAATGCGACTGCAGGGGCAGGACGCGGGTGAAATATTCGATGACGACGTGAAAGCCGAGCACGGCGGAGAGGCCGACGGCCGCGAGCGCCGCGAGCGCGAGCGGGCGCCTCGTTGCCGGGACGTAAACCCAGAGCGCCAGGCAGGCCGGCAGTGCGAGGTTCGGCTCGATCATCGCAACCGCGGCGGCAACGGCGGCGAGGCGCGGGCGTCCCTGCGAGAGGCCGTACATTGCCAGGACCAGCGCGCAAAGGACGAGCGGAACGATTTGTCCGATGACGATCGGTACGAACAGTCCCGTGACTCCGAGCGAAAGCACGACCAGCATCGGAGAGAGACCCGTGAGCCGCGTCAGCACGAGGGCGGTCACGGCGACGAGCACGGCAGTCAATGCGAACCAGGCCGCGTAGGCGTTCGGAAACGGAACGCGCGCGAGCAACGCAAAGAGCGCCAGCGCGTACGGCGGCAGCGGAGCCGGGATGACGTGACCGGCTTCGATCTGCAATCCTTCTTCGGCTGCAGCGGAAATTTGGCAATCCCACATCGGCGCGACCCGATAGGGGTCGGCTCCGACTGCCGCGGCGCGACCCGCGCACAGAAATGCGTGAAGGTCCTCCGGGTTCGTGAGCGGCGTCCAGGTGCCGCGCGACGCAAGCCGCGGCCCGAATATTCCGAAGAAAACGATCGCAAGCAACCCGGCGAGCACGCTGCCGAACAGCCGTACGTCCCGCGAGGCCTTCGTCATCCGCACGGTCGCTATCCAGCAACCAAGCTGCGGGCGGTTTTAGCGCGGCCCTCGACGGCGGTTTCCAGCGATGTGC
>JBOHTX010000247.1:0-3173 GCA_050733855.1 Vulcanimicrobiaceae bacterium | reverse complement strand
GGCGGCGTGCGCGCGGGCACGCGGCGAGCGCCCAGGCGAACGAGCGCGAGCGCCAGGCCGATGCCGAGCGCAATACCGAGGACCAGGGCCGGCAGCGGCTCTGGGTGCATGAGCTATTCCTTGAACATGTAACCGCGGCTGCGGATCGTCACGATGTGCTGCGGATTATTGGGATCGAGTTCGACTTTCTCGCGCAGCCAGCGGACGTGGACGCTGATCGTCTGGTGTTCGCCCTCGAAATCGTAGCCCCACACTTTATCGAGCAACGTCTGGCGGGTGACGATCCGCCCGCGGTTCTCCATCAGCACCTGCAGGAGGCTGAACTCCTTGGGCGCGAGCGCGACCGGCTCGCCGCGAACGGAGAGGGACTGTCGCGACGGATCGAGCGCGACCTCGCCGACCACGATCGCATCGCCGTGCAGCGGGCTGCCGTTGTTGATGCGGCGCAGACGTGCCTTCACGCGCGCCATGAACTCGTGCAACGAGAAGGGCTTGGTGACGTAATCGTCGGCGCCGAGTTCGAGCGCGAGCACTTTATCGATCTCTTGATCGCGGGCCGTCAGCATGATGATCGGAACGGCGCTCGTGCGGCGGATCTCGCGGCAGGCCTCGATCCCGTCGAGCACCGGCAACATGATGTCCATGATGACGAGGTCGGGACGCTCGCTCTGCGCAAGCGCGATCGCCGTCCGCCCGTCGCCGGCGGTCGAGACGGCATAGCCGCTGCGCTCCAAGTTGTAGCGCAGGGTCTGGAGGATCGCCGACTCGTCGTCGACGACCAAAATCTTCTTGCCGCCCGCCGTGCTCTGGGTCATCGTCTCCCACCCGGGCATGAGGCGGCCCGGTCCGCCGACAACATACCGCAGGGCAAAGCGATTCGGCAAGGAGGAGCATCTGGCTGCGGCGCCCCGCTACGACGGACTTTCGGCGGAACTGGAGGTCGCCACCGCGGCACGGGTGTTCGGACGTGCGCTGTTCGCGGCGCTCGGCAGCGAACTCGCCGGGGTGCTGGCCGGCGACCCGCGCGCCGTGCACGATGCTCGAGTCTCGATCCGGCGCCTGCGTGCAAGCTTGCGAAGCTACGGCGCCGCGCTCGAGCGGCACGCGATCCGCGCACGCCGCAAGGAACTCAAACGGCTCGCAGGGCGCCTCGGGGACGTGCGCGACCTCGACGTTGCGCTTGGGCGACTACGCGCCGCGCTGGCGGGCGCGACCGAAGCCGAGCGCCCGGGAATCGCGGCCGCGATCGAACTGCTGCTCGTGCGGCGGCGGCGCGCACTCACCCGCTTCGCACTCGAGCTGGGCAGCTTCGACCGGGCCCGCTTGCGGCGAACATTCGACGATGCCTAAGCTCGCCGTTTTCGCCGCACGGCTGATCCGGCACGATCTGCGGCGCATGCTCGCCAGCGCCGCCGAGGCCGTCGAACGCGGCGAACCGAGCGCCCTGCACCACCTGCGCCTCCGCGTCAAGCGGCTGCGCTACGATCTGGAATGCGTGCGGACGCTGGCGCCGGAGCCCGCCCGCCAAGCCCTCGAGCAACTCGCGGCCTTACAGACCCAGCTCGGCGCGATCGCGGATGCCGAGCGATTCGAAGCGCTCGTCGGTCCGCTCGCGGAGCGTCCGCCCGACGGTGCTTGGGCCGCCGGGTTCGCGGCGGTGCTCGACGCCGCGCGCACCGACCGTGCCCGCGAATGCGAACGTCTGCGTCGGGCCTGGGGCGGCGAGGGCGGCGCGGGCTACCCGAAGGCACTCGAGGCGTCGATCTCGTCGCTCGTCGCCTCGCTCTCGCCGAAAGCTTCGGCGTAAGGGATCGGCGCTTGCTCGACGGCGAGCGCCGTTGCGAAGGCGCGTTCGAACAGTTCGGCTTTAAAACGTGCGCCGTCGAGTTCGGGGCCGGCCTCCTGCAAGGCTTGCGCGCTCACGAGCGTACGGCCCGGCGCGACCGCCACCTTCACCGCGAGCACGATCCCCAGGCCGCGCCGGTCGAGCCCGTCGGCGACCCGCAGAATTCCGCCGAGCTTTTCGATCCGCTCGCGCGCCGCAGGGGACGCGTTCGCCCACTCGGGATGGGTCGCTTTGGGCAACGACTTGCGGTGGTAGCGCACGAGCGCCGCGAGCAACTCGATCTCTTCGGCGCGCCAGCCGGCGAGCTGCGCGTTGCGCACGATGTACGCTCCGTGCTTGTGGTGCGAGCTGGCCGCGATCGCTCGTCCGATATCGTGGAGGAGCGCGGCGGCAAACAAGAGATCGCGATCGGCCGGTTCGAAGCGGTGCGTCGCCGCCAGCCCGTCGAAGAGCTGCAACGCGAGGTCGGCGACGTGCGCTTCGTGGACGTCGCGCTCGCCGAAGCGCCGCGCCAGCTCGTGGATCGCATCGAAACGGCGGGTCGCTTCGTCGCCGAGCCGTCGCGCGAGCGCCGTATTGCGCTCGAGGTAATCGACCACCACCCCCTCGCGCAGCGCGCGCTCGCTGACGATCAGCTGGTCGCGGTCGAGCAACTCGAGAACTGCGAGCGCGAGCGCGCCGCCGGCGACAATGATGTCGGCGCGGCGCGGATTCATTCCCGGCAATTTGCGGCGTTCGGCGGGCGAGAGCCGCACGAGCGTCCGCTGCAGCGCCCGCAGCCGATCGCGCGTCAGGACGTACCCGTGGGCTCTCCCGGCTGCGAGCCCGCGCGCGGCAGCGTCCAGCGTCGCGAGCCCCATGATCGTGCCCGAGGTCCCGATCACGAGGTCGAAACGTTCGTGTTCGAGCCGCAAGGCAACCGGCGCCAGACGCCGGCGAATCTGCCGTTCCATGGCCTCGTAGCCGGCGCCATCGCCCGCGTTGCGCGCGAATTCGTCGTACAAACGCAAGCTCCCTAAGCGAACGCTTTCGAGCACGAACGCGCGCTCGGCGTCGCCCACGATGAACTCGGTCGAGCCGCCGCCGATGTCGAAAATGCATGCGGTCTGTGCGCCGAGCGGAAAGTTGCGAGTCACCCCGAGGTGGATGAGGCGCGCCTCTTCGAGTTCGTCGAGTACTTCGATTGCGACCCCGGTCTCGGCGCGGACCGCGGCGATGAACTCCTCGCGGTTGGACGATTCGCGGACCGCCGAAGTCGCGACCGCGCGCACGTCGCCGGCGCCGGCAGCGCGCGCTTCGGCGACGAAGCGCGCGATCGCCGCCACGC